>CANDKL010000126.1 GCA_947385255.1 uncultured Roseburia sp.
CCATCTTTTTGCTTTACAATCGTCCACTGTGGAATATTTTACATGATCGGCCGTTGGCTGTCAATTTCCGCTTTTTTAATTCCCTATAAAAAGGTAACCGTTCCGCCTAAGGCTTCGCTGTTACAGCAGGCCAAACGGTTACAGAAAAAAGTCCCCGCCAAAAAGAGGCTTTGACCAAATCCTCTTCCTGGCGGGGACACTGCCTGCCGAGCCTTACTGCCACAATTCCTCCGGATAGCTCCCTTCCCGTTTCATTTCCGCAATCGCACGCTTCACCGTCTCTTTGTCCTCCTGATACGTCACTCCATACCAGCGATCCTGTGACGTAAGCACCGTCACCTTGGCCTTCCCCTCCTGCATCAGCTGCTGCACTGCCGACGGCAGGAAAAATTCACACTTCAGCGGATTTTTTGCCAGATGCTCCCGCAGAAATTCCGGGAACCTCTTTTCCAGCTCCTCCAACAGGTTCTGCTCAAAGCCCCACATGTTCATGGACACCGTGCTGCCCTTCGGGATTGTCACCCAGGACGCGCCTCCGTCCTCGGTATAAGCCGTCTCATCTCCCCGCCGTTCAATATGCGTACGCTCGTGAATTTCCGCCAGATGCCCTGTTTCATCGATCCGGCAGACGCCCCTTGCCACATACCCGTTTTCCGTGAGGGTATTTTCCAGAATATAGCCTATCATCACATACTGATACGTATCCGCCCTCTTCGGCCTGCTTAAATATTCGTAAATCATCCGAAACGCATGACGCCCGTAAAAATCATCCGCGTTGATTACGGCAAAGGGTCCGTTTATCTGATCCTTGCAGCAAAGCACTGCATGACCCGTACCGAACGGCTTCTCTCTGCCCGCCGGGACCTCAAAGCCCGCCGGGAGGGCAGAAAGCCTCTGGAATGCGTATGCAACCTGCATGCGCCCTGCGATCCGATTTCCGACGCATTCTTTAAATACGGCTTCATTCTCTTCCTTAATGATAAAAATTACCTTTTCAAATCCGGCCTGCATCGCATCGTATACCGAAAAATCCAGTATCGCATGCCCCTTGCCGTCCATCGGATCCATCTGCTTTAAACCGCCGTAGCGGCTCCCCATGCCTGCTGCCATTACTACCAGTACCGGTTTTTCCATGATATCCTCCCTCTATTTAACCGCCTTATCAAAGCAGCTTATTTTTCCATTTCCCGTATCAGATTGATCATTTCGATTGCGCCTGTGGCACATTCAAAGCCCTTGTTGCCGGCCTTGCTTCCCGCACGCTCAATCGCCTGCTCAATATTGTCGGTCGTAAGCACGCCGAACATTACCGGAATCCCTGCCTGCAGGGATACCTGCGCAATTCCCTTCGATACCTCGCTGCACACATAGTCGTAGTGGGAGGTGGCTCCTCGTATGACGGCCCCCAGACAGATCACTGCGTCGTATTTACCGCTTTTTGCCATCCTCTGCGCAATCACCGGAATTTCAAACGCGCCCGGCACCCATGCCACATCAATTTTGTCCTCGTCTACCTCATGGCGCTTTAAGCCGTCAATAGCGCCGCCTAACAGCCTGGAGGTAATAAATTCATTAAACCTCGCCGCTACAATTCCGATTCGGACATCCTTCGCTACTACATTTCCTTCCAATACATGCATGATTCTTCTCTCCTTTTCCTGTTTTTAATGATCAAAATGTAACATATGGCCCATTTTCTTTTGTTTGGTATGCATATAAAACGAATCAAAGGGCGTCAGCTCCATCTGAATGGGCACACGCTTTTCGATGCTCAAGCCAAATTCCGACAGCCCTTCTATTTTTTGCGGGTTGTTCGTCAAAAGCCGCAGGCTCCTTGCGCCCAGGTCGCGCAAAATCTGCGCGCCAATGTAATATTCCCGCAAATCCTCCCGAAAGCCCAATGCAAGATTTGCCTCTACGGTGTCCATCCCCTGATCCTGCAGCTCATAGGCCCGCAGCTTATTGATTAAGCCGATGCCCCGGCCCTCCTGGCGCAGATACAGCAAAATGCCCCGGCCCTCTTTCTCGATCTGGCGCATCGCCGACTGCAGCTGCTGTCCGCAGTCGCATTTCATAGAGCCAAACGCATCTCCGGTCAGACATTCGGAATGCACGCGGCACAAAATACTCTCTCCGTCCCCAATGTCTCCCTTTACCAGGGCCACATGATGCTCTGCGTTCAGCTTATTGACATATCCATGCGCCATAAATTCCCCGAACCGGGTCGGCATCTTGGTTACGGCAACCTCCTCGACCAGTTTTTCGTGTACCTTGCGGTACTCCTTCAGCGACTGGATGGTCAGCATTTTAATCCCAAATTTTTCTGCCAGCCGCATCAGCTCGGGTGTACGCATCATTGTGCCGTCGTCCCGCATAATTTCACAGCACAGCCCGCATTCCTTTAAGCCTGCCAGCCGCATCAGATCTACCGTAGCCTCTGTATGCCCCTCCCGTTCCAACACGCCGTTTTTTTTCGCCAGAAGCGGAAACATATGCCCCGGCCTGCGGAAGCCCTCCGGCCTTGCATCGTCAGACACACATTTCCTGGCTGTCATTCCGCGCTCCTCGGCGGAAATTCCGGTGGTCGTCTCCGCCGCGTCAATCGACACGGTAAATGCCGTTTCATGGTTATCCGTATTGCACGATACCATCTGCGGCAGCATCAGCTTTTCCACCAGCGTCTGTCCCATCGGCATACAGATTAACCCCTTTCCGTGAACTGCCATAAAATTTACATTTTCCGTTGTGGCAAATTCTGCCGCACAGATAAAATCGCCTTCGTTTTCCCGATCCTCATCGTCGGTCACCAGTATGATGTTCCCGCTGCGCAGCTCTTCTAACGCTTCCTCTACTGAACTGAATGTATTCATCCGATCCTCCTTCATTAAAATCCTGCCGAAAGCAGGAATTCTCTTGTGATGTTCGATTCCGGGGAGCCCTTCCCCGTTTTTTCCTCTCCGCCGAAACAAAGCAGCCGCTCGACATATTTTCCAATCACGTCATTTTCCAGATTGACAATGGCTCCCTGCTTTTTTAGCGCCAGCGTCGTTTCACTCAAGGTATGGGGAATCACCGACACCTCAAAGCATTCTCGTTTTACCATCGTCACGGTAAGGCTGATGCCGTCAATTGCAACCGAGCCCTTCTCCACGATTCCGCGCATCACCTTCGGCGCAGCCGCAATCTGATAGCGCACGGCATTTCCTTCTTTTGTTATTTTTTCGATCGTTCCCGTTCCGTCAATGTGCCCGGACACAATATGCCCGCCAAACCGCCCGTCCGCCGCCATAGCGCGCTCTAAATTGACGCTGCTGCCCGGCCCAAGCTGTCCCAGTGTGCTTCTGGAGAGCGTTTCCGGCATGACGTCTGCAGTAAAATCCCTGCTACCCCGTTTCGTCACCGTTAAGCATACGCCGTTGACTGCAATGCTGTCTCCGGCTTTCGTTCCCTCCAGAACCTTCACTGCCTGAATCCGGATGCCTGCAAAAGCGCCTGAGCGCTCAATCCGAAGAACCGTCCCCATTTCCTCTATGATTCCGGTAAACATGACTTCACCTCCCATTCTACCAGAATATCCTGCCCAATTTGCCGTATTTTAGGACTGTGCAGGGCAAATGCCTGATCCGGCAGCGCTACGCCTTCTCCTGACACCGGAGTTTTCGCAGCCTGCCCACCGAACAGCTTTGGTGCGATATAGGCCTCCACCTTCTGCACAATTCCGCTTTTCAAAGCGCTGTAATTGAGCTCTCCTCCGCCCTCTAACAAAATACTGTCTATTCCCATTGCCCCCAGCTTTTCCATTAGAATACGAAGGCTGATATGCCCCTCCTCTGCCGGAACAAACAGCACCTCACAGCCTGCCCTCCGAAATGCTTCTGCCCGCGGTCCGTCCGCCTCCGAAGCAGCTATAATCGTGCGGATCTCTCCGGCCGTCTGCACTACCTCCGCCGTAAGCGGCGTCCGAAGATGTGTATCGCAGATAATGCGGATCGGATTGCGCCCGCCCTCCATCCGGCAGGTCAGCCTGGGATTATCCGCAAGCACCGTTTGAACGCCCGCCATAATCCCCATATATTTATGCCGGCTCCTCTGCACCCGTTCTCTGGCCGCCTCGCCGGTAATCCACCTTGAGGCTCCTGTGCGTGTAGCAATTTTGCCGTCGGCCGTCATGGCATATTTCATCACCACATAAGGAGTTTTATACAATATATAATGAAAAAACACCTGATTTAATTCCAGACACTCCGCTTCTAAGATTCCCGTCACAACCTCTATCCCATGCTGCCTTAGGATTTTTGCACCCTTCCCTGCGACCAGGGGATTGGGATCCATAGAACCGATAGTAACCCTCCGTATCCCGCTTTCTATAATAATCTCTGTGCAGGGCGGCGTTTTGCCGTAGTGGCAGCAAGGCTCTAAGGTCACGTAAAGCTCCGCTCCATGCAGATCTTCCTTACAGTTTAAAATTGCATTTCGCTCTGCATGATACGCACCGTATTTGTGGTGGTAATCTCTGCCGACGATGCGCCCGTCCTTCACAAGAACCGCTCCGACCATGGGGTTGGGGTTCACATAGCCTTCGCCCTTTTTGGCCTCCCGAATCGCCTCTCTCATATAATCCTCTGCCTGCATGTTTCGCACCTCCTTTTCCCCTTCTGTCTGATAATTCTGGAGCGTTGCGGAAATAGCAGGTGCGGAATTCACCGTTAATTCCGCAATGCTGTACCAGACCCAAAATCCAACTAAAAAAGCTCCGAAACAGAATTCCTATTTCAGAGCAGACGGCGCATTTTCACCGTTCCAAAAACGATATGGTATCTTCTTTCATCCAGACTGTACTGTCGGCTTCGGAATTCCGGCCTGTCAGAAGCATTCCTTTCTAACAGAGGTCACCGAATCATGCCTTATCGGCTCGTGGGCTTTACCACCGGTAGGGAATTCCCTGTATCAAAGAGTCACCCTGCCCTGAAGATGGTTATTTATTTGTTGATGGTATTTACTTTAGCACAGCGTAGCGGAGATGTCAAATACTATCTCGGCAATGGAGGGTTAAACACCAGATATTCCATAAGGAGAAGAAGATTTTTCAATCTTGTCTGGGAGAATTCACATAAAATGTGCTGCGTGCTTCTTTTCCCCATCATGTCAACCCGTTCTTCAAAATCACGATAACAGCTAAGAATAATTCCCAGCAGATACTTGATAAAAGGCACTGGGTCACATTCCGATAGAGAAGCAAGGCTGTCAGCAAACGGCCCTCCGAAGGATTCCTGCGCATATTGCAGTAAATCGCGATGCAACTGCAAAATATAGGAAAGGCGGACGGGAATATAGTCATGACTCTCATGTATGGTGTTCAGCACATCACGATACCCCATAATTTCTCTTTCATCCTGGTTTCTTGGCGCTGTTTTATCTTTACAAAGCTGTCAGATATATAATTCCTGCCTCCCTTTATATTCATGAATCTGCGCTACATAGGACAGAATCTCGCCATCCCACATCTGCTCCTTCAGTTTCATATAATCAAATTCCCGCATGTGCCTCATCCCCTTCCTTTTCTCCCATATTGTAACCACATTTGGGAGAAAAATCAATATCTATGGGAGAATCCGAAAGCCACGATTTCCCCAGGAACGGATTTGAGAAAACCTTTGAACGCCCCCTGGGCATAAGTAAACATCTCCTGGGCAGGCATTGATACCTCTGGCCGGGTACTTTCCAACTCCTCTTTTGTCTGGTCAAAGTAGCAAAACCCCATTTTCCCGTAAATATCTATTAGATCTAATTTATGGATTCCCAGAATTTCCGCGGCCCTTCCATGAGATATTTTCCTTTTTCTTATATACGGGTATAAAATTAAATTAATGTTTACTTTTTCCCTCTCGGCTGCTTTCCAAACAGCTTCATAGCCACCCTCTTTCACGCAAATCATTACATTTCTTTATATCTGGCAGAAATTCGGTGTCATGCCATCTGTTATTGTAACATGCGTTCCTGCACAATTTTAACATCCGTTAAGGCATAATTGCATAATTCTGCTATTTCTTCTGGTTGCTTTCCCTTTCTTAACATATTTTCAACTACCGCAATCGCCTCTTCTTCCCGCCCTTTACTACGCGCCTTTGATGCCTCAGTATCTAATACCTTTCCACCCATAATATCTCCAACTCCTTTCCTAATGCTTTCATAATGTTTTGCAAAGTTCTGGACAACCCTGTTTGTCATATCACGTATCTCTAAATATGAAAATTCTGTAAGCCCTCCCATGGAAACTGCATCTTCTAGCTTTAACATCGTATCCACATAAAAATTCTTCAATTCCTCAACCTTATCCCTGCTTACCTCTATTTCCGAAAATCTACTCTCCATATTGAAGATATAAAACGGTATTAAGAAATACAGCCTTTTTCTGAAAATATCTTCCATTGTATAATCCCTGACATGGAGAGCCGGGACATAATAGGACGTTTCCCCGCCTGGCGTCCGCACAAAAATTTCCATCTGCTTTGGCGCCGTTTTTTACTGCGGAGAAAAATGTTTGCAGAGCGGAGGAACTCCACAATTAATTTTTTCCCTGTAACCGCCCCGTCATCCAATGCAATCTGTGCGGCGTATTCAAAATAGAATGACGCTTTCCATCAGCGGATGTATAGCGGTACATATACCTAACGTCATTTTTGCGGTAGGATTCGCCATCCCTTAAAACTCTCCCTTTCGGATCTTTTCTTCTTGTTGGCATATCATTCCCCTTCCCTTAAAATATAAGGAAGGAAGCCTTACAATGCAATCATAACATAGTTTTAGCTTCCTTTCCATTATAAACATAAATTTTCCGAAATCAGATAACACAGCGCTACGCCAAATACTCTTCAAATTGGCGACGCTTTATAAGCCTGCTGTCCCAGTTCATGATGTTCCCCATGCCAAAACTCCTTTCCTTTTTTATCCTGCCAACAAAACAACAATATGTCCGCCACTAAACGGGCATTTAACGCCAATATTCAAGTTAGATAAGTAAGCGATAAATAACCTGCCATTCCCCTGATGGTATATTTAGGTGTAATAAAAATACTGGTATACATTTAACTTAAACTTTCAACCGTATTTTTAACATGGAACCCGGACGTTAAATCCCAAAACCTGATACTTAAGCCTTCCGAATAGATATATTTTATTTCTCTCGAATATTCAAGGCATACCATAGCATCTGGTATGCCTGCCTGTGTCAAAACCCTTGTTTTTTGCGTTTTCAATATTGATTGATACCAGATAAGGATATTTTTTTGTGATAAGCATATTGAAAAACATTTTTGCATATGCTATAATGCCAATAGGCAAAAAGAGATTACAAGTTCATTTGGACAAAAGAATGAATCCCCAAACCGTATTGCCGTACAGTTTGGGGATTCTTCTTTTCTTTTATAGTGGCAAAGAACCCACTAGGCTATTTGTTGCTCTTGTCGTCACCGTCTAACCATTTGATAATGCAGTGGCAAACTACACCACCCACGACAGTAACAAAAAAAGAGATTACAACTTCCATTCAGACACCTCCTCCCCGTTGCGGGTATCGGTGAGCAACAGAATAATTATAACATATTATTCGACACGCTTCTATAATCAATTCTTAGAAAAGATATAAAGGGGATTCTGGCTGCCAGAATCCGATGCTCGCTATCTCTATGGACTATCTCTATGGACATCTTAAAAGAGTGTTTTTTTGCAGCGGTACTCTTAATACCTTTTACTTTCCGAAAAGAAAAACCTGCTTAATTAATAATTATAACCTGCACAGTATATTGGAAGATATGGATTCTTTCGGCGAGTAAGATTGAATAAATTTTTGAGTTTTATCCTTATCCAGCGTCATTCTTTTCTTAATATCCATATATAACCTCCGCAAGAATTATATTAGAAATTCCTATTCTCATATCCCCTACCAAAACTGTCATTTTAAGCCCGTAAACTTATCTCTTCCAAAGTCGACTCGATTTTGCCGGATGGCCAGTCACTGTCAGTTTTATAACGATAAATCATCAGAAGGTTCTTTTATTGTGTTTTAAAATCTTAAAAAATAATTGCTGTGGGCTTGATGTCCACAAAACCTGGATTTATGCCTGCATTGGTATTACTGATTCCAACAAACGCACAGAGTATAAGCAGGCCCGCTTTTCTTCCTTTACGAAAGGTTTGAACGGGCTGTGTGACTGGCTTGCTAAATACAACTGTAACGATGTCTGTATGGAATCTGCCGGCAAGTACTGGATCCCAGTATTTAATATCCTGGAGAAGAATAACATCCGGGTTACTCTTTCCCACCCCAAATATACCAGGCCTCAAAAAGGTAACAAGACGGATCGTAAGGATGCCAAGTGGATTTGTGATTTAT
>CANDKL010000127.1 GCA_947385255.1 uncultured Roseburia sp.
TCCAATCTGCCCTTCAATAAACTCCACATACCTCCTGCAGTTCTCCGGAAGCCTTTCATACTCTCGGATTCCGCGGATATCCTCTTTCCAGCCGGGAAGCACCTGTAACACCGGCTTTGCTTTTTCCAGCTTTCCGGTGGTCGGAAAGTCAGTCGTCACCTTTCCGTCTATTTCGTATCCGACGCATACGGGTATCTCATCCAGATAGCCCAGCACATCCAGCACGGTAAACGCCACGTCCGTCGTTCCCTGCAGGCGGCAGCCGTATTTACTTGCTACGCAGTCAAACCACCCCATTCGCCTTGGCCGTCCTGTTTTCGCGCCGTATTCGCCGCCGTCGCCGCCGCGCTTCCGCAGCTCTTCTGCTTCTTCCCCAAAAATCTCGCTGACAAATGCCCCTGCGCCTACTGCGGAGGAATATGCCTTGCATACCGTGATAATCTTCTGAATTTCATAAGGCGGAATACCTGCTCCAATAGCCCCGTAAGCCGCTAACGTCGAAGAAGAGGTAACCATCGGATAAATTCCGTGATCCGGATCCTTTAGGGTGCCAAGCTGGCCTTCCAGCAGAATATTTTTTCCATCCTTTAAGGCCTGGTCCAGGAATAAGGAAACGTCGCATACATAAGGTGCAATCATATCCCGGTATTCCTGCAGCGTACCGAACAATTCCTCCGGATTGAGCAGCGGCTTGTGGTATAAATGCTCCAGTAAAATATTTTTCGTTTCGCAGACGCGCTTTAATTTATCCTTTAACAGGTCTTCTTCAAATAATTCGCTGACCTGAAAGCCGATTTTTGCAAACTTATCCGAATAGAATGGTGCAATGCCGGATTTGGTTGAACCGAAGGACTTGCCGCCTAAGCGCTCTTCTTCATACTGATCCAATAAGACATGGTATGGCATTACAATTTGTGCGCGATCGGATACCAGTATCCTCGGCGCAGGCACATCCCGGTCTGTAATAGATTTGATTTCCTGGATAAAAACCGGAATATCCAGCGCTACACCATTGCCGATAATGCTTGTCGTATGGCTGTAAAACACACCGGAGGGCAATGTGTGAAGTGCAAATTTGCCGTAATCATTTACAATGGTATGCCCTGCATTTGCCCCTCCCTGAAAACGGACGATGATATCCGCTTCCTTTGCAAGCATATCTGTAATTTTACCCTTTCCTTCATCTCCCCAGTTGGCGCCAACAATTGCTTTAACCATTCTTTTGTTCCTCCTCATTTAAAATATAAGCCCGTCTGGGCATACTTCTATCGCCATTCTCTGCAAAATACCGGTTTCACATAAGCTCCGGGATTTGCTTGGAGCAGGCAATTGCCAGTGCTCCCGGCCCGATGTGGCAGGATACGCTGAGTGACAGCGGATCCATCACAATATCTGTCCCCGGAAAAACAGAAAACACCTCCTCGCGGAATGCTTCCGCTGCCGCCCGATCGTACGTATAGGCGATTTCCAGATGCATATGCGTCCCCTCCGGATCCAAAAACCGGTTTTCAAAATCCTTTTTCATGGCATCCAGCATAATGGATTTCGCCTGTTTTACGGTTCTTGCTTTTGCAAAGGCATCCAGCTTTTCTCCCTGTATCTGAAGAACCGGCTTTAACCGCAGCAGCGTTCCAAGCGCTGCTGCCGCCGGGGTAATCCGGCCGCCCTTTTTCAGATAGGTCAAAGTGTCAACCATAATATAGATCGAAGACGCAAGCTTCTCTCGTTCCAGTATAGCTTGAATCTCTGCTGCCGTGCGGCCCTGCTCTGCCAGTGCGAGCGCGTCCATGACAGACTGCTTCTGTGTGACGGAAATCCTCTGGTTGTTGACGACAAATACCTTGCCCTCATAATCCTGCGCCAGCATAACCGCCGTCTCACAGGAGCTGCTCAACCCGCTTGACATTGGAATATGCACGATTTCATCATATTCCTGCAAAAGCTCATCCCACAGGTCTGTAACGCTTCCCACAGAAGGCATTGAGGTAGAGATGTCACATCCGTCCTTTAACTTTTGGTAAAACTGCTCCTGCGTCAGGTTGACGTCCTCATAATAGGTTTCCTGATCAATAAAAAATGGCATCGGCAGTATATGGATGCCAAGTTCTTTTGCCTGCTTTTGTGCAATACCGCTGTTACTGTCTGAAATAATCGCGACTTTACTCATGAAATACCTCCTGTATCGTTTTTCCATACGGCGCTGCCCCTGCAGCGCCTTACCAGCAGTCTGATTGTACCATACTTTTGAAATGATTGCCACCATTTGTTTCATCTGTTTGCATATTCACCGTTCATCTGCTATAATTAAGTCATCCAAAAAACAGCACGCAGAATAAGGAAGGTGATGGTATGCCTATCAACGAAAAAGAATATAACGGTTATCTTTTCGATCAGCTTACCCTGTTAGAAAGACTTGAAATTGAAGCTCAGAAAGACAATGCAACAAATGTTTTGCGGCAAATTGCATTCGAGAAAAATGCAATTAACCGGAAACTGTACCAAAAGCCCCCGTTAATAGACGCTCCTCAATAATATCGCAAAAACCGCAAAAATGCCGCAGGCCCTGCACAGCCTGCAGCATTTTCTTTTATGAAATAAATACGTTCCGCAGCGTCTTACATCATACCGCCCATTCCGGCGCCGCCTGCCGGCATAGCCGGCGCATCCTCTTTGATATTCGCAACCGCGGATTCGGTGGTCAGCAGCGTAGAAGCTACGGAGGTTGCATTCTGCAGAGCGCTTCTGGTCACCTTAACCGGATCCAGGATACCGCTTTCTACCATATCCGTGTACTCCTCGCAGGTTACGTCAAATCCGATTCCCGCTTCTGCTTCTTTTACCTTATTGATAATTACAGCGCCCTCTAAGCCCGCATTTGCAGCGATATAGTAAAGCGGAGACTCCAGAGCCTTTAAAATTACCTTTGCGCCGGTCTTCTCATCGCCGTCTAAGGTCTCTGCAAAATCAGCAACCTTCTTGGATGCATGGATGTAAGCGGAACCGCCGCCTGCAATAATGCCCTCTTCTACCGCTGCCCGGGTTGCGTTCAAAGCATCTTCCATACGCAGCTTAGCTTCCTTCATTTCGGTTTCGGTTGCAGCGCCGACGCGGATAACGGCTACGCCGCCCGCCAGCTTCGCAAGCCTCTCCTGCAATTTCTCCTTGTCAAACTCGGAGGTTGTCTCGTCGATCTGGCCGCGGATCTGAGCGATTCTGGACTTGATGGCTTCCTTGTCGCCCTCTCCGTCTACGATCACGGTATTTTCCTTTTGTACCTTAACGGATTTTGCGCGTCCCAACTGTTCCATTGTGGTATCCTTTAATTCCAAGCCAAGCTCTTCGGAAATCACCTGTCCGCCGGTTAAAATCGCGATATCCTCCAGCATCGCTTTTCTTCTGTCGCCGTAGCCCGGAGCCTTTACGGCTACTACGTTGAAGGTGCCGCGCAGCTTATTTACGATTAAGGTGGTTAAAGCTTCGCCCTCGATGTCCTCTGCGATAATGAGAAGCCTTGCACCGCTCTGTACAACCTGCTCCAAAAGCGGCAGAATCTCCTGGATATTGGAGATTTTCTTGTCGGTAATCAGGATATACGGATCGTCTAAGGCTGCTTCCATCTTATCCATATCCGTACACATATAGGCGGAAACATAGCCGCGGTCAAACTGCATACCTTCTACCAGATCCAGCTCGGTCTGCATGGTTTTGGATTCTTCGATGGTGATGACACCGTCGTTGGTCACCTTTTCCATTGCATCGGATACGAGTGTGCCGACCTCCTCGTCGCCTGCGGAAATGGCGGCTACCTTTGCGATCTGATCCTTGCCCTTTACTTTCTGGCTCATCACTTTTAATGCCTCTACCGCAACGTCTGTCGCTTTCTTCATGCCGCGGCGCAGCACGATTGGGTTTGCGCCTGCTTCCAGGTTCTTCATGCCCTCATGTACCATTGCCTGTGTCAGGACCGTTGCTGTTGTCGTTCCGTCTCCGGCTACGTCGTTGGTCTTGGTTGCAACCTCTTTTACCAGCTGTGCCCCCATGTTTTCAAAGGCATCCTCCAGCTCGATTTCCTTTGCGATTGTGACGCCGTCATTGGTAATAAGGGGAGCGCCAAAGGATTTGTCAAGTACGACGTTGCGGCCCTTCGGTCCCAATGTTACGCTTACTGTATCTGCCAGCTTATCAACGCCGGCTCCCAATGCTGCTCTTGCTTCTGATCCGTATTTAATTTCCTTTGCCATGATGTTCTACCTCCAAATTTTATTCTACAACTGCTAAAATATCGTTCTGCTTTACAATGATATATTCTTCATCCTCTAATTTCACTTCTGTTCCGGCGTATTTTGAATAAATAACCTTTTGTCCGACAGTTACTTGCATGGAAACCTCTTTGCCGTCTACAATTCCGCCCGGCCCTACTGCAATCACCTCTGCCTCCTGCGGCTTCTCCTGGGATTTGCTTGTTAAAATAATTCCTGATTTGGTTGTCTCTTCTGCTTCTAACTGTTTTAAAACAACTCTGTCTGCTAAAGGTACTAATTTCATTACAAATGCCTCCTTCTGATTTTCTGCTTTTCTGGTTATTAGCACTCATTCGTTTTGAGTGCTAACCGATGGTTCTATCATATGTTCTGAAACGCAATTCTGCAAGCGTACTTTTTTCACTGCTGACTATATTATGCTCAGGATAACTCCTGTATTCTCGTTTTTTCTCTCTTTTTCATATTTTTTCCGATTTTTGGCTTTTTAATACTTTTTTTAGAAAATTCATTTTCTCTTTTTGATTACGTTTTCCTTTAGAGTGCGGTTGCTCTCTTCCAGAAGAAGCTTTAATGTCTTTTTGATAATCTCCTGGTTTTCATGCTCCATAATACTGCTTAATTTTAAAAGCTCCATAAATTTTTTCCAGTTGATGTTGGCCAAATCGTCAATGGTCTTTATATTCGCTTCCTCTAAAATTGCAAACAGCGTATCTACAAACTCCTTTTTCTGTCCGTCGTCCAGCTTGCCAATCCAGGCCTTTAAGGTTTTATCCAGCAAAATGCTGCTCTGTGCCACGCTGTCCAGATAAAGAAATGTGCCGCCCATTACCTCCCAGGTCATGGCGTCGTGCTGCAGCGGCCCGCTGCCGCAGCTCTTTACGACGCGGTAAGGCTCTCTGCGCTCCAAAAGCATGCCGACGATGGAGTCCTCTGGCACCAGCGTGTGAATTTTAGGAAGCATTTTATGGTACCCGGCGCCGGAAACCATGGCGTCGGTAAATCCCGGGCCGTCGTTACTGTAAACGGCCAGAATCCGCTTCTGAATGGATTCCCTGCAGTATACGGCAGCATAAACGGCCAAGTTCCCGCCCTTAGAATGCCCTCCGGTTCGGATATGTTTCTGCCGCGGTGAAATCACACGGTTTAGATAGTCCACGGCCTTTAACTGTCCCGGCGTCTCAGTTAGAAAGCTCATATTGAAATTTTCCCGCCAGCCGACAATCGTATTGTCTGTTCCGCTGTACATGACAAAAATACTCCCGTCGTCCAATTCCGCTGTCGCGGCGCAAAACTGGGACTGCTCCTTAAAATCGACGTCGTCCACATAATTGGAAAGCTTTACATTTCCAAACCGCCTTGTTTTTGCCATTTCCCGCATCAGAAAAGCCGCCGCCTTCGTACTTGATACCTTTGCTTCAATCTCCTCATCGGTATGCTCTTTAAAAAAGGCTTCGGAGGCATCCTTTAACAGAATGCCCCCGTCTGCTTCAATCTCCGGCACAATGCCCGCAAAATCCACATAAATAAGTTCAGAAAAAATCAGGTTGTCTACCTCATTAAAGCCTGCCTCCTCAAATAGAAGGTCGCCGCGCCACATCAGATAATCCATCATATTTGCCATACCCTCATCGCCTGCCTCTCTAAATCAGGGAAAAATGCCTAAGCCCCAGGTAGATTCCGTCCTCATGCAGTCCTGCCGTTACATAATCGGCGGCCTGTTTGGCGCAGTCTGATGCATTTCCCATGGCAATTCCGGTTTGTACGTATGTAAGCATTTCCAGGTCGTTTACACTGTCTCCAAACGCATAGGTATTCGCGTGTGCAATGCCCAGATAATCGCAGATCCACTGAATGCCGGTCGCTTTAGAAATCCCCTTCGGCATTCCCTCCACATACTGCTTCTCATGGAATAAAAGCTCGTATTCCGCTCCCAGATTTGAAATCATTTCATCCTTTGTGCCCTTCGTCCAGCTTGCCGTAAATTTATTGATACATTCATACTGCCTTAACGGCAGAAACAAATCGCCCAGCTGCCGTTTTAAATTCAGGATATACGGATCATCTTTAAAATCCTCCAGATCCGCATACAGGCAGCCGTGCCCCTCCAGTACGACCGGAATTTTGTGCTGCGACAGAAAAGAAAGCAGGCGCTCTGCCGCTTCCTTTGGGATCGTTTTTTCAAAAACCACCTCTCCATGATATTCAATGAAGGTGCCGCATCCGGCAATAATCCCGTCGAAGCCAATGTCCTCCATCAGCTCCCTTGTACAGATATTGACGCGCGTCCTGCCGCTGCAGAGGAATGCATAATTCCCGTTTTCCCTCAGACTGCGGATGGCGGCTATAGTGCTTTTTGGTATCTGCATTTTTTCATCCCACAGCGTACCGTCAATGTCAAAAAATACTGCATGTTTCATCGTATTTGCTCCTTTGTCTGTTTCCTGTTTCCTGTTTACTCATCACGGCTGTCAAATATATGGTTGCTTGCCATATAGCCCATACACCAGATCAATCCTGCTACGGTCATAGAGGAAATGCACTTGGCGACCGAGATCACAAGCTGCGGCAGGGTTAAGGTACCCAGGGTATATGCTGCAATCATCTCCTTCACAGGCTTTAGCAGCAGAACCCAGCCGCCGACGTAGACAGAGACCACAAGGCCAAGTATATAGATGGCTGTAGCTAAAATGATGCGAAAATTCCGATTCATAGTACGACCTCTCTTCCGCTTTCCGAATTCTGTTTGCCCGATTGTCATATCCGCCTGCCATCTCTCAGGCAGAACGGAATCGTTCTCTCCTATTTTACGATTTTACCGGATGATTTGCAATTAAATTTTTGTGAAATTAATATGACTGCTCTTTCGCTGCTGCTTTTCATAGGATGGGGAAAGGGGTTTTCCAAAAGCAGAACTCAGATCCGCCGAGGCCCGTCTATGCGGGTTCCCCCAGCTGCATTTTAGCGAAATAAGCCCCGGCTGCATAGAATATAGAAAAAGGAAAGGAGGGCGTTATGGGACATCAATTAGTATGGAATGACCAATATAATATCGGTATAAAAAGCATTGACAAGGAGCATGAAAAGCTGTTTCATATTTTGAACAGGCTGTTTGAATCCGGACAGCAGGAAAAGAAAAGCCGGTGGGTCTGCCGGGAGGCGGTAAAATATTTTAAGGATCACGCCCTGCAGCATTTCCGAAATGAAGAGGACTATATGATTTCCGTTCATTATACCGGATACAACATGCATAAGCGCATTCATGACAATTTTCGTGAGCGCATGCTGCCGGCTCTCGAGAGGGAGCTGGAGCTGACAAACTATTCGGCGCATGCGGTCGACCACTTTTTAAGCGTATGCGCAGGATGGCTGATCGGGCATACGCTTTCAGAGGATCAGGCAATTGGAACCGGAAAACAGCTCTGCCAATGGGAGCATCTTCTGCCGGAGGAGGAGCAGGCTGTCATGGGACAGACCGTCATTAACCGGCTGCATAGTATGTTTCAGCTGGATTCGCGGCTGATCAGCAGCTGCTACGGCGGCGAAAAGTTTGGAGACGGCATTTACTATTGCATGACGACAGGCGACTTGCTTATCAATGAGGACGGTATTTCGGTCCTTACAGAAAATGCCATCATAGAGCTTGAAAAACATTTCAAACAGAACCAGACGGGAAAAATCACGGTAAGCGGAAAAAAGAAAATACTGGTTGTAGACGATTTCGATTTTATGCTGATAGCCATGCGCCAGATACTGGGCGGCGATTATGAGGTGATGACAGCAACGTCCGGGCTGTCTGCTTTCAGGAGCATTACGCTTGATCCGCCGGATCTGGTGCTTTTGGATTACGAAATGCCTGTCTGCAACGGAAGCCAGGTACTGGAAATGATCCGTTCCGAAAAGGGATTTGCGGATATTCCGGTTATCTTTCTGACCGGCAGAGTAGATAAGGAAAGCGTGGAAAAGGTTTTGGAGCTAAAGCCGCAGGGATATTTGTCCAAAGCTCTTTCTCCGGAGCAGGTTAAAACAGAGATCATGAGGTAAGCGCCTCGTGGACGCTCCCTCCCGAACCGTGCGGGCACCTC
>CANDKL010000128.1 GCA_947385255.1 uncultured Roseburia sp.
GGCCTATTACGAGAATACGCCGGAAATAGCGGCGAAGGTCCAGGAAAGCTACCGCAGCTTTTTAAACGTAAAGGCCCGTGCGGCGCTGGATACGTTAAATCCGGCCGATTTTGTGCCGGGGCTGGATTTGGGCATGATGTATAAGGAGATGCTGCTGGCGTCAGAGGGCTATGTCTGGAAGCTTATTCAGCAGGGAACGCCGCTGGATACAGAGAAATTTGAGCGCGATTTCCTGGAGCTGATTGCTTTTTGGAAGCAGGTGTATCTGGTACGGGGATGAAACGGATGGGAACATAAAAAACGTGCAGGGAGGGTGTAAAATGACTGCAATTTTGACAAAACAGCTGACAAAATCCTATGGCAGGAACCGCGGTATTACGGAGCTGGATTTGTGCGTTCACGACGGCGATTTCTTCGGGTTCATCGGTCCGAACGGAGCGGGGAAGAGCACAACAATCCGTACGCTTTTGGGGCTTTTGTCACCAACCGCCGGTACGGCGGAAATTTTTGGGAGAGATATTCGGGGAGATAAAAGAGAGATTCTTTCTGAAATCGGATATCTGCCGTCGGAAACGATGTTTTACCAGGGACTGCGTGTACGCGATATTTTGCGGTTTTCGGCAGATTTACGGGGACAGGACTGCAGGAAGGAGGCGGCGCGGCTGTGCGAGCGGCTGGAGCTCGACATGTCGCGGAAAATAAGAGAGCTGTCCCTGGGAAACCGCAAAAAGGCGGGCATTGTCTGTGCGCTGCAGCATAAGCCCCGCCTGTATGTGCTGGACGAGCCGACCAGCGGGCTGGATCCGCTGATCCAGCGGGAGTTTTATGCGGTTTTAAAGGAACGGAACGAGGAAGGGGCCACGGTATTTCTGTCGTCGCATATTTTGTCGGAGGTGCAGCGGTACTGCAGCCACGCAGCCATGATCCGTGACGGACGGCTGCTGGTTTCGGATCGCGTGGAAAGACTCGGGCATACGGCGGCGAAGCGTGTATGCGCAGGCGGTATTTGCAGTCCGCCCGCCTTAGAAGGCATCCGGAATGTCAAAAAGGGCGCCAGTAGCGTCAGCTTTCTCTACAGCGGCAGTCCGCAGAAGCTTTTGGCTGCGCTTGCGCCCCTTCCGGTGACGGATATCACGATTGCGGAGCCGGATCTGGAGGAAATTTTTCTGCATTATTATGAGAAGCCACAGTCCCATACGGGAAAAGCAGAGAAAGAAGGAGGAAATGCGATATGACGATTTGGAAGCATGAGTTGAGGGCGGGGCGGGCTTCACTGTGTGTCTGGTTTGGCGCAATTGCTTTTCTGCTTGCCGTTTGTGTTCTGATTTATCCGGAAATGGCAGGGCAGATGGATGAAATGAGTGAAACGTTTTCACAGATGGGCGGCTTTTCGCAGGCGTTCGGCATGGATCGGCTGAATTTCGGAGAATTTATCGGATTTTTTGGGATTGAATGCGGAAATGTGCTGGGACTTGGCGGCGCGCTGTTTGCGGCGCTGACGGGGATTGCGGCGCTTTCTAAGGAGGAGGAGGGACATACGGCGGAATTTCTGCTGACGCATCCGGTCAGCAGACCGCGTGTTGTGGCGGAAAAGCTTTGCGCGGTAATGACGCAGATTATACTTTTGAATGCCGCGGCGGCGGCTGTAACGTATTTGTGCATTGCTGCAATCGGGGAATCGCCGGACGGGAAAACAATGGCGCTGCTGTTTTTGGCATACCTTTTGATGCAGGCGGAGATTGCCGTGATATGCTTTGGAATTTCGGCGTTTCTGGGAAGAGGAGGAACGGGAATCGGACTGGGCCTGGCAGCGGTGTTTTACTTTTTGAATATGATTGCCAATCTGACAGAGCAGGCGCGGTTTTTAAAATATGTGACGCCGTTTGGGTATGCGGAGAGTGCGGATATTATCACAGAAGGGAGACTGGAAGGAAAATACCTTGCCGCGGGGGCGTTTTTTGCCCTGGTTGGGGTCATAGCCGCATTTATCCGGTATGCCCGAAAGGATATTGGCTGACAACAATTCAAATCCCAAAAAAGGATTGCATTCCTTTTAGCGGGTTGCTATAATGATTCTATCACTTTAAATTGATAAAGAACAAAAGGAGACGGACATGGCAGAAAGAATTACAGGACATACCGAACTGATAGGGCTGTTGGCTTACCCGATCCGGCATTCCGGTTCGCCGGCGATACACAATGAGGCGTTTGCGTATCTGGGGCTGGATTATGCTTATCTGGCGTTCGAGGTGGACAACGATACCTTAGAGGATGCGATTACCGGTTTAAAGGCGCTGAAAATGGTCGGTGCGAATATTTCCATGCCGAATAAAATCCAGACATGCCAATATATGGATAAGCTTTCGACGGCGGCAGAGCTTTGCGGTGCGGTAAATACGATTGTAAATGAAAACGGAGTGCTGACCGGGCACATTACAGACGGCACGGGATATATGATGTCATTAAAGGACAACGGCATCGATCCGATCGGCAAGAAAATGACGATGGTGGGCTCCGGCGGCGCGGCGTCTGCCGTTTTGGTACAGGCGGCGCTGGACGGCGTATCGGAGATTTCCGTATTTAATATCCGGGATCGGTTCTGGGACAACGCAGAGGCAATGGTGCAGAAAGTTCGTGACAAGACAGACTGCAGGGTGACGCTGTATGATTTGGCGGATTTAGAGAAGCTGAAGGCAGAAATGGCGGATTCGTATCTTTTTACGAATGCGACCGGCGTGGGAATGAAGCCGATGGAGGGACAGACCTATATTCCGGATACTTCGTTTTTCCGGCCGGATTTGATTGTGACGGATGTGATCTATGCCCCGGCAGAGACAAAGCTGCTCCGGATGGCAAAGCAGGCCGGCTGCAAGACGATGAACGGCATGGGCATGCTGCTGTTCCAGGGTGCGGCGTCGTTTAAGCTGTGGACGGGAAAGAAAATGCCAATTGCGCATATGAAGGAAGTTTTGAATATCAAATACGATTAAGAGGGCTCATTATGAAACCGGTAGCGGTAAGGAATTTAAAAATCGGAGAGGGAATTCCCAAAATCTGTGTTCCGATCGTGGGGACGGCAAAGGAAGAAATCATAGAGCAGGCAGAGGCGCTTGGCAGCACTGCAGCCGACCTGGCGGAGTGGCGCGCGGACTGGTTTGAGGGGGTATTTGAACAGGAGCAGGTAGAGGAGGTCTTGCATAAGCTGCGCGTCATTTTGGGAGAAATGCCGCTTTTGTTTACCTTTCGGACGGCTGCGGAGGGAGGAGAGCGGGCAATCGGAGCCACAGACTACGCAGGGCTGCTGGCAGCCGCGGCGCAGACCGGCTGCGTGGATTTGGTAGACGTGGAGGCGTTTCGGGGAGATGCAGCGGTAAAAAAGATCCTTGCAGCCGTGCATCAGGCCGGCGTGAAGGCTGTGGCATCCAATCACGATTTTCAGAAAACGCCAGAGAAGGATGAAATTGTCCGAAGGCTTTGCCGGATGCAGGAGCTGGGGGCGGATATATCCAAAATCGCGGTAATGCCGCAGAATAAACGCGATGTGCTGACCCTGCTTGCCGCAACGGAAGAAATGTGCAGGGAGTATGCGAAGGGACCGGTGATTACCATGGCGATGGGCGGCATGGGCATGGTGAGCCGTCTGTGCGGAGAGGTATTCGGATCAGCCGTGACCTTCGGGGCGGCAAAGCGCGCGTCCGCGCCGGGACAGGTGGATGTGCAGGAGCTAAAGCATGTACTGGGGGTTTTGCATGGAGCGGGCGGCGCTTTTGGAAAAACCCTTTCCCCACCCCATGAAAAGTAGCGGTGTAAGGGAACAGTCCTGACTAAACGGAGAAAACACTCGACTACAATCAAGAATATGTTATACTAGTACATGAAAATGAAAAGAGAAAATAAGTAAAGGCGCTACCGTGAAGCAAGCGGTTAGTTCCAAAATAGTAAATTATAAATCAAAGATTATAACCGCCTAGTTTGGTCGCTGGGGCGGTTATTTTCGTTTGCCGATTTGATAGAACAAAGCGGCGACTGTTGTAAGCATTATCACAAATTGTATGATCTGATCTAAAGACATAACGGCAATCCCCTCCTTTACTTCAATATTTCTTCCAGAGAAGAGCATCTATGTAAACGGAGGGTATCGGTCCCTCCGAGAGAAGGGCTAACCGCCTACCACTTTTGGTAGCACCATAATCATTGTAACACCCACAGCAAACAAAAAAAGAAAAAACACTTGCATTTCCCAAAACAATCCGTTATACTATAAGGGCTGTGGCATTGATAGCGATGAAGCGTGAGGTTGCTGCCCCGCTGTGGCAGGTTTTCCGTGGAGCGAATGTCAAGTTAAGAAACTGGCGACAAGTCACTGTATCACAATAAGATCTACAAAGCACACAACATGTAGAAACTACGGGTAAGCGCATATAAGCTCATAAAAGCATATGACACACCCGGCAAAGTGTACAGTCACCGCTTGTCGTACTGAACTAAAGTGCGAAAAGGAGGCGACTTTTTTTATGGCAAGTCAGGTAATGAGGATCACATTAAAAGCGTATGATCACGAGCTTGTGGATGCATCTGCAAAGAAAATCATTGAAACTGTAAAGAAGAATGGAGCACAGGTGAGCGGGCCGGTACCGCTTCCAACCAAGAAGGAAATCGTTACGATTCTCCGTGCCGTACACAAGTACAAGGATTCCAGGGAGCAGTTCGAGCAGAGGACGCACAAGAGGCTGATCGATATCATTGCGCCGACCCAGAAGACCGTTGACGCATTATCCCGTCTGGAAATGCCGGCCGGTGTTTACATTGATATCAAAATGAAAACCAAGTGATTCGCAAAACAGCTTCGTCACAAAAAATCAGCAGTACAATTTATGCAAAAGGGAACAATCCTCGAAGGTTTAATATAGAAGTTATGCATGGCATCCACTTATATTGACTGTTCTAGGATGAACGCATTCGAATGCGTTCCGCTGTAGGAAAACAGGAGGTAAAGGAATGAAAAAAGCTATTTTAGGCACAAAAGTCGGAATGACTCAGATTTTCGGCGATGACGGTGTTTTGATACCGGTTACGGTATTGCAGGCCGGCCCGTGTGTCGTAACGCAGATCAAGACCGTAGAGAACGACGGTTACAGCGCCGTACAGGTTGGATTTGTTGACAAGAAAGAAAAAATCGTGACAAAGGATGCAGGCGGCAAAAAGGAAATCCGCAACAGGCATGGCGTAAACAAGGCCGAGAAGGGCCATTTCGCAAAAGCCGGCGTTTCCGGCAAGAGATATGTCAGAGAGTTTAAGTTTGAAAATGCAGCGGATTACAAACTGGCAGATGAAATCAAAGCAGATATCTTTTCCGCAGGCGACAAAGTAGACGCTACCGCCATTACAAAGGGAAAAGGGTTCCAGGGTACGATTAAGAGGTTTGGCCAGCACAGAGGGCCTATGACGCATGGTTCCAAATTCCATCGTCACCAGGGCTCCAACGGCGCCTGTTCTTCACCGAGCCGTGTGTTCAAGGGAAAAGGGATGCCGGGACATATGGGCCATGTAAGGGCGACGGTGCAGAATCTTGAGGTTGTGCGTGTGGATGCAGAGAACAACCTGCTCTTAATCAAGGGCTCCGTACCGGGACCGAAGAAGTCATTAATCACCATTAAGGAATCAGTAAAAGTAACGAATTAGCGCTTACGGGAAAGGAGGAACACACAGATGGCAACAGTATCTGTTTATAATATGGAAGGCAGCAAAGTCGGGACCATGGAATTAAACGATTCTGTATTCGGTGCCAAGATCAATGAGCACTTAGTACACATGTCGGTAGTCCAGTACCTTGCAAATAAACGTCAGGGAACACAGAAGGCAAAGACACGTTCCGAAGTCAGCGGCGGCGGAAGGAAGCCGTGGCGGCAGAAAGGAACCGGCCATGCAAGGCAGGGTTCAACCCGATCTCCGCAGTGGAAGGGCGGCGGCGTTGTATTTGCCCCGGTTCCAAGAGATTATTCTTTTAAGCTGAATAAGAAAGAAAAGGCGGCGGCATTTAAGGCCGTACTGACCTCAAAGGTACAGGAAAATAAAATTTACGTTCTGGATGAGCTTGCGCTCGACTCCATTAAGACAAAGAAAATGGTCGGCGTTTTAAAGGGGCTTGGAGTGGACAAAGCGTTTGTAGTGACAAACGGCGCCAATGAAAACGTACGGTTTTCTGCAAGGAATATCCCGGGCGTGAAGACCGGATTTATTGCAAAGGTAAACGGAACAGATAAAAAAACGGGCGAAGAGAAGGAAACGATATCTTCCACGCTGAACGTATATGATCTTTTGAAATACGGCAGTCTTGTAATCACAAAGGCGGCGGTAGAGTTGATTGAGGAGGTGTATGCATAATGGCAAACCTGAAGTATTATGATGTCATCCTCAAGCCGGTTGTAACCGAGAAAAGCATGAACCTGATGGCAGATAAGGAGTATACCTTTTATGTGCATCCGGATGCAAATAAAACGATGATCAAAGAGGCTGTAGAGCGGATGTTTGAAGGAACGAAGGTTGCGCGCGTCAACACAATGAACATCCCCGGCAAGCTAAAACGGCGCGGTATGGTTACCGGCAGGACGGCTGCCCGGAAAAAGGCAATTGTCAAGTTAACGGAGGACAGTGCGGATATCGAGATTTTCAGCGGGCTGTAAGAGCCTTTGGCACTTAAGGACAAGAATGCGTTGAATAGATGAAAGGAGAACTACAATGGGAATTAAGACCTATAACCCATATACGCCTTCCAGAAGAAATATGACGGGATCAGATTTTTCTGAAATTACCAAGAAAACACCTGAGAAGTCGTTATGTGTTTCTTTGAAGAAGAACGCCGGCCGCAACAATCAGGGTAAAATTACAGTCAGGCACCGCGGCGGCGGAAACAGGAGAAAATACAGGATTATTGATTTTAAGAGAAGGAAAGACGGAATTGCTGCAACTGTTATCGGAATCGAATACGATCCGAACCGTTCGGCAAATATCGCTTTGATCCGTTATGCAGACGGACAGAAGGCATATATCCTCGCGCCGGAAGGCTTAACGGACGGAATGAAGGTTATGAACGGACCGGACGCAGAGGTAAGGGTCGGCAACTGCCTGCCGCTTGAGAATATTCCGGTTGGTACACAGGTGCATAACATTGAGCTTTACCCGGGAAAAGGCGGCCAGATGGTGCGTGCAGCCGGCAATGCCGCACAGCTGATGGCAAAGGAAGGTAAATATGCAACGCTGCGCCTTCCGTCCGGAGAAATGCGTATGGTACCGATTATCTGCAGGGCAACCGTTGGCGTAATCGGCAATGGAGATCACAATCTGATCAACATCGGTAAAGCCGGACGTAAGAGACATATGGGAATCCGTCCTACAGTCCGCGGTTCTGTTATGAACCCGAATGACCATCCGCACGGCGGTGGTGAGGGAAGGGCTCCAATTGGACGTCCTGGCCCATGTACACCATGGGGGAAACCGGCACTCGGCTTAAAGACCAGGAAGAAACACAAACAATCTAACAAGCTCATCATCAGAAGAAGAGATGGCAGAGCGATGAAATAAGGAGGGTTAATATGTCTCGTTCATTAAAGAAAGGGCCATTTGCGGACGCAAGCTTATTAAAGAAAATTGATGCAATGAACGCTTCCGGCGATAAGAGTGTCATTAAGACATGGTCCCGCCGTTCTACAATTTTCCCGTCGTTCGTTGGGCATACAATAGCAGTTCATGATGGAAGGAAGCATGTTCCGGTATATGTGACAGAGGATATGGTCGGCCACAAGCTCGGTGAGTTCGTAGCAACCAGGACCTATAGAGGACATGGCAAAGACGAAAAGAAATCAGGCGTCAGGTAATTTGAAAGGAGGTTTTATCCATGGCAAAAGGACATAGATCCCAGATAAAGAGAGAAAGAAATGAAAAGAAAGATACAAGGCCTTCCGCAAAATTATCATATGCCAGAGTATCCGTACAGAAGGCTTGTTTTGTCTTAGATGCTATCCGCGGCAAGGATGTTGCAACGGCACTTGCTATTTTGGCTTATAATCCAAGGTATGCTTCCGGCTTATTGGAGAAGCTTTTAAAATCTGCAATTGCAAATGCGGAAAATAACAATGGATTAAAGGCGGAGAACCTTTACATTGCAGAGTGCTACGCGAATAAAGGACCGACAATGAAGAGAATCAGACCAAGGGCACAGGGCAGGGCTTACCGAATCGAAAAGAGAATGAGCCATATCACAATTGTGCTGGATGAGAAATAAGGAGGGCGAACATGGGACAGAAAGTAAATCCTCATGGCTTAAGAGTTGGA
>CANDKL010000129.1 GCA_947385255.1 uncultured Roseburia sp.
GTATTGACATCCTTGTGCCCCAGCACATCGGCGACAAGATAGATGTCTCCCGATTCCTGGTAAAGGGCTGTACCATAGGTACTCCTGAGCTTGTGCGGCGTGATATTCTTAATGGTTGTCACCAGCCTGGAATATTTTTTGACCAGATTTTCAACGGCGCGGACGCTCATCCTCTTTTTCTGCATGGATAAAAACAGGGCGTTCGTACTGCCCTCTACAGGAACGATATGCTCACGTTCCTGCATATAATCCGACAGGGCCCGGGCAACCTCCTCTCCGAAATAGACAATGGACTCATAACCGCCCTTGCGGTGTACCTGAATGCCGTTATTTTTAAAATCCACATCCGTGATATCAAGTCCCACGCATTCCGATACACGGATGCCGGTTCCAAGCAATAGTGTGAGCATGGCCAGGTCGCGTTTTTTGGTCTGGGCGTGGTAAGCCTTCTGGCGCTTGGTTAAATTCTCCCCGGATTCCACCTCATCCAGCAGGGATGCAACCTCGTCAATATCCAGACGGATAATGTTCTTTTCGTGCAGCTTGGGCATTTTGACAAGCTCTGCAGGATTCGTAACGATGCGCTCCGTACGAAAAAAGAAGTTGTAAAAGCTTCGCAGACATGCCAGCTTTCTGGAAATGCCGCGTTCGTTATTCGTATGCTCCACCTCATCCTTCACATAATACTTAAGCCAGTGCAGGTATTCCTCAATATCCTGAGGCTTAATCTGATCCAGAATCGTAATCGGAAAATCCCGGACGTCTATTTTTGCGCAGACGGGATTGCTGGTATGCATATATTCAAAAAAGATGCCCAGATCATAGGCATAGGCAATACGGGTCCTCGAAGAGGTCGTCGGCTCGATGCCGATAAAATACTCCTTGCAGAAACAGGGAAGCGCCGCAAGCTGCTCACGCAGCTTTAGTTCATTGTCGATGTTTACTTTTTCGTGATATGTTTTTTCTTTCATGTGAAGCTGTCTTCCTTCCTTGCTTTTATTGGTTGATTATAAACTATTTTTGCGGTAAAATCTATGGGAGAAATGAAAGGGGCGAAAGAAATATGCGTTTTTTGGTACAGCGTGTAAGCCGCGCAAAGGTAACGGTAGACGGACAGGTAACCGGGCAGATTGGAACAGGGCTTCTGGTGCTGATTGGAGTCGCGGAGCAGGATACGGAGGAGATTGCGGAGAGATTGGTGAAAAAGCTGATCGGACTGCGTATTTTTGAGGATGCGCAGGGGAAGACGAATCTTTCCTTAAAGGATGTGGGAGGCAGCCTGCTTTTGGTGTCGCAATTTACGCTTTATGCGGACTGCAGGAAAGGAAACCGGCCCTCGTTTGTACATGCGGGGGCTCCGAAGCTGGCAGAGGAGCTGTATGAGTATATCATTGCGCGGTGCCAGGGGGCGGTGGAACGGGTGGAAACCGGAGTTTTCGGTGTGGATATGAAGGTGGAGCTGGAAAATGACGGGCCGTTTACCGTGCTTTTAGATTCTGAAGAGATGTGTTGAAGAAATATCCGTTTTCTGATATAGTAAATGGCAGGAAATTTCGATAAAATATCAAACAAGGAGGATAAGAACATGGCACTTGTAACAACAAAACAGTTAATGCTGGACGCACAAAAGGGCGGTTATGCAATCGGGGCATTCAATGTGGAAAATATGGAAATGGTGCAGGCCGTTGTCGCGGCTGCGGAGGAGTTAAAATCCCCTGTTATTATGCAGACGACGCCGTCTACCGTAAAGTATGCGGATCTGGCATACTTTTATGCAAACGTAAGGGCGGCTGCCGAGATGGCAAGCGTACCGGTGGTGATGCATCTGGATCACGGAAGCAGCTTTGAGCTTGCTATGCGGGCACTGCGGGTGGGGTATACTTCCATTATGATTGACGGCTCCCATGAGGGCTTTGCGGAGAATATTGCGGTTACAAAGGCAGTAGTAGACGCCTGCCATCCGTCGAAGGTGCCTGTAGAAGCGGAATTAGGCAAGGTCGGCGGTAAGGAAGACGATTTGGACGGCGGCGAGGGCGATGGCTATACGGTTCCGTCGGAGGCGCTGGAATTTGTCAATGCGACGGGGGTTGATTCGCTGGCAGTTGCGATTGGGACGGCGCATGGCGTATATAAGGGCGTTCCGAAGCTGGATGTGAACCGGTTAAGCGAAATTCGGGAGGTTGTGTCTGTTCCGCTTGTGCTTCACGGGACGTCAGGAGTTCCGGACGACGCGGTAAGAGAATGCATCCGGCGCGGAATCTGCAAAGTAAATTACGCTACGGATTTGCGGATTGCGTTTACCAAAGGGGTAAAAGAGGTGCTGGATGCCAATCCGGAGACAATCGATCCTAAGAAGTACAATGCCTGCGGCAGGGAATATGTAAAACAGTATGTGATGGGCAAGATGGAAGTGTGCGGCAGCGTAGGAAAGGCTTAAACGCGGTGTTTGCCTGCCCCGGAGGAGATTCTTCCGGGGCGTTTTGGATATGGGCAGGAGAGATGGTATGTTAGAACAGATAAAGGCGGTCCTGTTTGATCTGGACGGGACCCTGGTGGATTCCATGGGCTTATGGCGAGGGATTGATATTGAATTTTTACAGGAAAGAGGCATTGCGTATCACGAAAGCCTGCAGGAGCTGATCGAAGGCATGAGCTTTACGGAAACGGCGGTATTTTGCAGGGAATATTATCATTTGAGCGAATCCGTGGAGGAATTAAAGGCGATCTGGAACCGGATGGCGGAGCATAAGTACCGCTATGAGGTACAGCCAAAGCCGGGGGCCATGGAATTTTTAGAGGATTTGAAGGGACGCGGGATCAAAATGGGGATTGCAACCAGCAATTCCGAGGAGTTAATCCGGGCTGTGAACGGAGCGTATCATTTTGACCGGTATATGTCCTGTATTGTCACGGCGTGCTCGGTCAATAAGGGGAAGCCTGCCCCGGACGTCTATTTAGAGGCGGCAAGACGGCTTGACGTGGATCCGGCGGACTGCCTGGTATTTGAGGATATTGTAAAGGGCTTAGAAGCCGGTAAAAATGCGGGAATGAAGGTTTGTGCCATAGAGGATGCGTATTCGGTTTCCCAGCGGGCAAGGAAGCGGGAAATTTGCGATTATTACATAGAATCCTACGACGATATTAAGAATCAGTGCTATTATCGGTCGGCGGATTGGAAAAGGAAAAGGGCATAGAAATGCAAAAAGGATTTTTACCGGTTACAAAAGAGGAGCTGTCGGCGCGGGGAATTGACCAGCCGGATTTTGTGTATGTGATAGGGGATGCTTATGTGGACCATCCCTCGTTTGGGCATGCGGTGATTTCCCGTGTTCTGGAATCCCGCGGCTATTCGGTGGGGATGATTGCACAGCCTGACTGGAAGGATGCAGACAGCATTTCCGTATTCGGCGAGCCGAGGCTGGGCTTTTTGGTTTCTGCCGGAAATATGGATTCTATGGTGAATCACTATTCCGTATCCAAGCGGCGGCGGCAGGCCGATGCATTTACACCGGGCGGCGTGATGGGCAAACGGCCGGATTATGCGACGGTCACCTATTGTAACCTCATCCGCAGGGTCTATAAGCGTACGCCGATTATCATCGGCGGGATTGAAGCGAGCCTGCGGCGGCTGGCGCACTACGATTACTGGTCGGATCGGATGAAGCGTTCCATCCTGCTGGATTCGGGGGCGGATTTGATTTCCTACGGCATGGGGGAGCGCAGCGTTGTTGAGATTGCAGAGGCCTTAGACAGTGGGATTGCGATAGAGGATCTTACCTTTATCGACGGTACGGTTTATAAAACCAGAAGGCGGGAGGACATCTACGACGCCGTTGAGCTCCCTTCCTTTGAAGCGGTGAGGGCGGATAAAAGGGCGTATGCCAAAAGCTTTTATATCCAGTACTGCAACACCGATCCGTTCAATGGAAAGCGGCTGTTTGAAACCTATGACAAAAAGCTGTTTGTCGTGCAGAATCCGGCGGCAAAGCCGCTTAGTACGAGCGAAATGGATGCGGTTTATGCACTGCCCTATATGCGGACGTATCATCCCTCTTACGAGGCGGCGGGCGGCGTCCCCGCAATCCGTGAGGTGCAGTTTAGCCTGGTCAGCAGCCGGGGCTGCTTTGGCGGCTGCAATTTTTGCGCATTGACCTTTCATCAGGGCAGGATCATCCAGGCCAGAAGCCACGAATCCATTATAAACGAGGCCAAAAGCATGGTATGGGATCCGGATTTCAAGGGCTATATTCATGATGTGGGCGGACCGACTGCCAACTTCCGTCATCCCTCCTGTAACAAGCAGCTGAAACAGGGCGTCTGTCCGGCGAAGCAGTGCCTGTTTCCAACGCCGTGCAAAAATCTTTCGGTGGATCATACGGATTACCGGACGCTGCTTCGAAAGCTTCGCGCTCTTCCAAAGGTAAAGAAGGTATTCATCCGCTCCGGCATTCGGTTTGATTACCTTTTGGCGGATTCGGATCCGACGTTTTTGCAGGAGCTGTGTGAGCATCATGTGAGCGGCCAGCTAAAGGTCGCGCCGGAGCATATCAGCAATGCCGTCCTGGAAAAAATGGGCAAGCCTTCGGCAGAGGTTTACCGTAAATTTGTAAATGCCTATACCAATATGAATGCAAAGCTGAATAAAAAGCAGTATCTGGTGCCGTATCTGATGTCCTCCCATCCGGGCTCGACGCTGAAGGAAGCCGTGGAGCTTGCGGAATTTTTGCGGGATTTGGGCTATATGCCGGAGCAGGTACAGGATTTTTATCCGACACCGTCTACGATATCGACCTGTATGTATTATACCGGATTGGATCCGCGTACGATGAAACCGGTTTATACGGCAGTCAATCCCCACGAAAAAGCGATGCAGCGCGCGCTGATCCAGTACCGCAATCCCAAGAATTACGAGCTGGTGCGCGAAGCGCTTCTGAAAGCCGGCAGAGAGGATTTGATTGGCTTTGACAAAAAATGCCTGATCCGGCCAAGAAAGGGAGAAGCGCCGCCCAGAAAGAAACCAAAGAAAAAGCCGGTTCCAAAAAAGACGATCCGAAATATTCATCCAAAGAAAAAGAAAGCGGGGAAATAGGCCGTTATGCGTGAATTGTCTATTGGGAAAAACGAAGCCGGACAGCGGTTTGACAAATATTTAAAAAAGCTTTTGTGTCAGGCTCCGGGCAGCTTTCTCTATAAAATGCTGCGCAAGAAAAATATAGTCCTGAACGGAAGAAAAGCTTCGGGAGCGGAGCGTCTTTTGGAGGGCGATCGGGTAAGGCTGTATCTGTCTGAGGAAACGTACTTAAAATTTTCTCTGCCCGAAGCGGACGGCGGCAAAAAATCTCTTCCGCCGATTGATTTAAAACAGCTTCCCTTTACGGTATTATATGAAAATGAGGATATCCTGCTTATCGACAAGCCTGCCGGAATGCTTTCCCAGAAGGCAGGGCCGGAAGACATTTCGGCAAATGAATATATCCTTTCGTATCTGGCAGCCTCCGGGGCATATCAAAATGGGCCAAACGAGGCGTTCTGCCCCTCGGTATGCAACCGCCTGGATCGAAATACCTCCGGTATTTTGATTGCGGGTAAGACGTTAAAAGGGCTGCAGGAGACGGCAAGGCGGCTAAAGGACAGAGAGATTGAGAAATATTACCGCTGCATTGTAGCGGGGAATCTGACAGAAGCCTGCCATATCAAGGGGTATCTGCGCAAGGATGGAAAAGAGAATAAGGTATGCGTCCGAAAGGAGCCGGAAACAAAGGAGGATCAATGGATCGAAACGGAATACGTTCCGCTCAGGCAATTGAAGGATGCGACGCTTTTGGAGGTACGGCTGATTACAGGGCGCACACATCAGATCCGGGCGCATTTGGCTTCCATTGGGCATCCGGTACTGGGAGATACCAAATACGGGGCAAGGACGCAGGGAAAACGGCATACCCTGTTTCTGCATGCATACCGCGTCTGCCTTCCGGACGGGACTAAGGTAACGGCTCCCCTGCCGGGTGAATTTGTAAAGCTTTTAGATATGTTAGAGCGCGAAAAGAGGTAAGACATGGCTACGTGGAACAGCAGAGGGCTTCGCGGCTCTGCATTTGAGGAATTTTTAAACCGCACCAACGAGAAATATCAAGAACAGGGACTGGCGCTGATCCAGAAAATCCCGACGCCGATTACGCCGATTGCCATTGACAAGACAAGCAGGCACATTACACTGGCTTATTTTGACCAGAAGAGCACGGTGGACTATATCGGGGCGGTGCAGGGCATACCGGTCTGCTTTGACGCGAAGGAATGCCATACGGATACCTTTCCGCTGGCCAATATCCATAAGCATCAGATTCGGTTTATGGAAGAGTTTGAAAAACAGGGTGGCGTGGCGTTTATTCTGATTTCGTTTACCGGGCGGGATGAGTTTTATTATCTGCGGTTTTCGCTGCTGAAGCGCTTCTGGCAGAGGAAGCTGGACGGCGGACGCAAGAGCTTTCGGTATGAGGAATTAGAGCCTGCGTTTTTTCTGAAATACCGGGGCGGAATTGTAATTCCTTATCTGGAGGGACTGCAGAAGGATTTGGACAGCAGAGGATGATTTCCCATAAAATGCCGAAGGTAAGATATGGTTGTTAAGGAAATATTAAAAAATATGCACAAAAAACTTGATATTAAAGAGATTTTTTTGTAAAATTATTAAAGATTTATGAAGGGCGATAGGGTTGACAATAACACTAGAGTTCTTTTTTTAGGAGGCTTTTTTATGGTAAAGTATGTGACGAAACGAATCATTCTTGCAATTGTGACGATTTGGGCAGTTGCTACACTGACGTTTTTTCTGATGAATCTGGTTCCGGGCGGGCCGTTCCTTTCGGAGAAGGCGATCAGTCCTCAGGCCACAGCGGCGTTAGAGGCGAAATATGGACTGGACAAGCCCATGGGACAGCGGTATCTGACGTATATGTCAGATGCTTTGCATGGAGACTTTGGGGACAGCTTAAAGCAGCGGGGACGTACCGTGGCGGGTATTATTTCTTCGAAATTCCCGGTATCTGCCAGGCTCGGCGGGATTTCCGTGCTGGTGGCGCTGTACATTGGGATACCGCTTGGCTGTATTGCAGCCTTAAACCGCGGTAAGTTCTTAGACAGCCTGATCAGCGTGGTTTCCACCTGCGGCATTGCGGTGCCCAGCTTTGTAATTTGTACGCTTCTGATGTATTTCTTCGGGGTGAATTTAAAGCTGCTTCCGACCATGGGAATCGGCACCTGGAAGCATTACATCATGCCGGTGATTGCGCTGGCCTTTTATCCTACGGCATATATTATGCGGCTGATGCGTTCGTCCATGCTGGACGTTCTGGGGCAGGATTATATGCGTACGGCAAAGGCAAAGGGCGTGGCCGGTTTCTGGATTTTATTTAAGCACGCCTTAAGGAATGCGGTTCTTCCGGTGGTTACCTATGTCGGGCCGATGTTAGCCTATACGGTGACAGGAAGCTTCGTTGTAGAGAAGATTTTCGTCATACCCGGCCTGGGAGGGGAGTTTATCGGCGCTATCAGCGGGCGTGATTATACGCTGATTATGGGAACTACCATCTTTCTTGCGACATTGATCATTCTGATGAACGTTGTCGTGGATATTGTGTATAAGCTGGTAGACCCGCGTATCAAATTGAAGTAAGGAGCAAGGAGCAGATGATGAAACCAAATCCATTGAGTTTTCAGTTGAAATTAAATCCGGAGGATTTTCTTCCGGCTTCAGATGAGGAAAAGCAGAGCCAGGTCATTATGCGCGAGAGCGTGGGGTTCTGGAAGGACGGTATGCGCCGTCTGGTGAAGAATAAGGTGGCGATGGTCAGTATTGTGGTCATTGTTGTTATTATGATTTTTTCGTTTGTTGTCCCGGCCTTTTATCCGTATTCCTACAAGGAACAGATGAAGGGCGCCAATCACCTGGCCCCGATGGAATATTCGGCGGAGGAGCAGGCCAGAATAGAAGCTGGGGAGAAGGTATTTCCCCATATTTTCGGGACCGATCGCATGGGACGCGATTACGCCATCCGCGTGATGATGGGAAGCCGTATTTCACTTATGGTAGGTCTGATTGCAACCTGCATCATTCTGGTCATCGGCTCGATATACGGCTCTGTTGCAGCCTTCTTTGGCGGATGGGTTGATTTGGTTATGATGCGTTTGGTAGACATTATTTATACGATACCGGATATTCTTTTGATTGTGCTCCTGTCGTTTGCGTTAAACGATCCGCTGGAGCAGCTAAAGAATGTGCCGGGCTTTGGATGGGTCGGCATAGTGGGCAAGAACCTGATCAGTATC
>CANDKL010000130.1 GCA_947385255.1 uncultured Roseburia sp.
GTATCGAAGCATTCCTTTGTCAGATAGAGCGAAATCAGCTCTGCAATGTTTACATCATCGTCTACAATTAATATCTTCTGTTTTGCAGCCATAAAATCCTCCCTTATCGTTATTCGTCTTTAAACTCTGCAATGGTAACGCCGGCATCGCCCTCTCCCAGCTCGCCTAAGCGGAAGGACTTGATGTAACGAAGCCGCCGCAAATGCTTTTGTACGGCGCTTCGAAGCGCACCGGTGCCTTTGCCGTGGACAATGCGGACCGAGGGCAGGTGGGCGATATAAGCGTCGTCTAAGTATTTGTCTAACAGTGCGATTGCCTCGTCTGTGGTTTTGCCGATCAAATTGATTTCGGTAGGAACCGAGGCGGATTTGCTCATTTGAATTTTTCCGGCGCCGGTTTTATTGTATTTTTTTCCGGCATATGGATTATCCTCCTCAAGCAGTATGAGATCGTTGATGCTGACTAGGGAACGCAGAATACCCATCTGGACGTAAAGCTCGCCTTTGGCATTGGGAAGCGAGTGCACGGTACCCTTTAAATTCAAAGAAAGCACCTTGACCGCATCTCCGATGCGAAGCTTCTTGGGCGGTTTATGATTTTGCTTTGTTGCATCTGCAGCGGGGGAAAGCTGTTTTTGCGTATGGGACATCCTGTCGCGTATGCGGGTTCGTTCCTTTTCCATTTCACTGGCCGATGCGTGGGACTGTCCGAGCTTGTTAAAATTGCGGATTGTTTCGTCGGCAAAGTCCTTGGCCTCTTTTAAAATAGAGAGAGCCTGTTCGTTGGCCTCCCTTAAAACCTTCTCCCGGCTTAAGTCCATGCGCTCCTGCTTCCTCGTAAGCTTCTGCTTTAAAGCGGCAATTTCCCTTTTGTGGGTATTGATTTCGTTCTGCTCCCGCTCAATGGTGGCGCGGCTGTTTTCCAGATCGGCGATCAAATCCTCAAAGCGGACCTCAGACTCGTTGATCCGGCTTTTTGCATCCGAAATCAAATCGGGATCCAGGCCGATTTTGCCGGAAATGGCAAAGGCGTTGCTTTTGCCTGGAATGCCGATTAAAAGCCGGTAGGTAGGGCTTAGGGTCTCTACGGAAAACTCGCAGCAGGCATTTTCCACACCCTCAGTCGAAAGGGCGAATACCTTGATTTCACTGTAATGCGTGGTGGCCATCGTGCGGATGCCCTGTGCGTGCAGCCTAGACAGAATGGAAATGGCAAGCGCGGCTCCCTCCGTGGGATCGGTTCCGGCACAAAGCTCGTCGAAGAGCACCAGTGATTTTTCGTTGGCATTTGCCAGAATAGAGACGATATTGGTCATGTGGGAGGAGAAGGTGCTTAAGCTCTGCTCAATGCTCTGCTCGTCTCCGATATCGGCAAATACCTCTTCAAATACGGCAAGCTCGGAGCGGTCGTTTGCCGGGATGTGCAGCCCTGCCTGCCCCATTAGAGACAGTAAGCCGACGGTTTTTAAGGAAGCGGTCTTTCCGCCGGTGTTGGGGCCGGTGATGATCAGCAGATCAAAGGTATCTCCCAGCGTTACGTCAATCGGAACGACTTTTTTGGGATCCAGCAGCGGATGACGTCCCTTGCGGATGCGGATGTGTCCGTCTTTGTTCAAAATGGGCGCGACGCCGTTCTGCAGCTTTGCCAGCATGGCTTTTGCAAAAATAAAATCCAGTGTAGTTAAAATTCGGTAATTGTCGGAAATCAAAGCGGCATATTCTGAGACCTGGATGCTTAAATTGGCCAGAATGACTTCAATTTCCTTTGCCTCCTTCAAAAAAAGCTCCTTGAGCTCATTGTTTAAATTGACGACGGCAGAGGGCTCAATAAACAGCGTGGAGCCGCTGGAGGACTGATCATGGATCATGCCGGATACCTGGTTTTTGGCTTCGGATTTAACCGGAAGGCAGTATCTGCCGTCACGCATGGTAATGACAGCGTCCTGCAGATAGCCGCTGCTGCTGGCCTGGCTCATCACCTTGTTCATCTGCGTGCGGATTCGCTCGTTCATTCCCTGCATGGAACGGCGGATGGATTTTAGAGTTCGGCTGGCATCGTCGCTGATCTCGTCCTCAGAAAGGATGCATCGTTTGATTTCGTCGTTTAGCGGTGTGAGAGGTTCAAGCGCCTGGAAAAACCCGTCCAGAGAATCGACGGCCTGCTCCCCCCGTTCCGTCCGGCCAAATGCCTTGGCACGCCGGGCAGCTTCTAACAGGGAGCTCAGCTGTAAAAACTCCGGAATGCTTAAGCTGCCGCCCATTTCCAAGCGTTTTAAAGACGCGCCGAAGGGGTGGATGCCTGTGAAGGACAGGCTGCCCTTTTTAAAAATCCGCGTCAGGGCGTCCGCAGTTTGCCGCTGTGCTTCATTGATGGCAGAAAGCTCGGTCATGGGCAGCAGGCTTTTGCACTGCTCCTTGGCAGCTGCGCTGTATGCGTACCCGGTTAAGGTTTCAATGATTTTATCGTATTCTAGTGTGTGTAATACTTTTTGGTTCATAGTTATCCATCCTTATTTTCATGGCATTGGGTTCAAATTCTGCTATCTAAACAATAGCATAAGCGGGCGGTTGTTACAAGGCCGGAAATTGGGATGGGAAAGGGATTTTAGGAGCTGCATGAAAATAAATTCTTGCATACATCTGCTATTCCTCGTATAATAAAAGGTAAGCAAGTGATTCTCCGCCGCGCCCCTCCCCAGAGCGTGTCTGAAAATTGCTTTTTGGCAGATGGCGGGAATGAATGTTCAAACACGCTTTAGGGCAGCGGCGGTTCATACCGAATAGTTAAGGAGAAGTAATGGTATGGCTGAAGAGAAAAAGGAAGAGTTTGCATTTATCAAAGAAAAGATTATTGAAAAGCCAGTCAATAAAAAGCGATTGCTCCGGCAAGGGATTTACACAGCAGGCTTTGCCGTGCTGTTTGGGGTAGTGGCCTGTTTTGTTTTTACCGTGATGCGCCCGATTATGGAGGGCTGGCTGCATCCCAGAGAGGATCCGACGATTTCCATTCCGCGGGATGAATGGGGGACAGAGGCGGTGGTATCCGATACGGAAGAAACTGAGGCGACAGAAGCATCTGAGGAAGAGGAGCCGGAGGCTCCCGCTGTTGTAAAGGAGCTGGAGCTGTCGGATTACCAGATGCTGCAGAATAAGATTTATGCGATTGGCAAGGAGGCGAACCGCTCTGTTGTAACCGTTACCAGTGTGAGGAGTGATATGGACTGGTATAACAATTCCTATGAAAGCAACGGACAGGCTTCCGGGATTATCATTGGGGACAATGGGAGTGAGCTTTTGATTTTAACAGAGCGTAAGGTGGTGTGGGCGGCTGAGGAAATCTGGGTGACCTTTATGGATGAAGCAACGGTTGCGGCTTCTCTCAAAAAATACGACGGGAATACCGGTATTGCAATTCTTGCTGTTTCACTGGAATTGCTGGAGGAGAGTACGAAAAACCGTATTTCCTATGCGGTGCTGGGGAATTCTCTGGCAGCTGCACAGGGAGACGTTGCGATTGCAATCGGAAGTCCGCTTGGGACCAATTACTCGATTGGAACAGGGAATATTACCTCTGTAGATAATGTAATTCAGACCGTAGACGAGACATATACTGTTTTTACAACAGATATTATCGGCAACAGCAGCAGCAGCGGCGTACTTTTGAATTTAGAGGGAGAGATTATCGGTCTGGTCATGCAGGAATACAGCTGGAACGGAGACGATCATACACTGACGGCCATTTCCATTTCCGAGCTGAAAACACTGATTGAAATGCTGTCAAATGGGAAGGATATTCCGTACCTCGGCCTTAAGGTAGTGACTGCAACGAGTGAAATTGCCCGGGAATACGATATTCCGCAGGGGGTTTATATTAAAGAGGTCATACTGGATTCTCCGGCCCTGATGTCCGGTCTGCAGGGCGGCGACATTATTGTACGGATGAACGGGGAGGATCTGGATTCTGTCGAAAAATACGAGACAAAGGTGCTGTCGTTGGAGCCGGGACAGAATGTTGCGGTTACGGTAAAACGGCAGGGGATGAATGAGTATCTTGAGGTCACCTGCACAGTGACGGCAGGCATACTCCCGTGAAATGAGCCGGAAATGATACAGAAACAGGAAGGAGAGGCTGTGAAAACAGCAAAATACCATGAAATATATTGAAACACTTCGGGAAGGCGAAAGAATAAACCAGATTTTTCTCTGCAAGCATAAGCAGTCGGCGCTGACCAAAAACGGAAAGCCTTATGAAAACGTAATCTTGCAGGACAAAACCGGCACGCTGGATGCCAAAATATGGGAACCGGATTCCAATGGAATTGATGATTTTGAAATGCTTGATTACATCGGCGTCACCGGAGATCTGACCAGCTATCAGGGCGCGCTGCAGCTGAATATCAAACGGGTCCGCAGAGCACAGGCCGGAGAATATGAGCCGGCTGATTACCTTCCCGTCAGTGAACGGGATGTTGACAAGATGTATGAGGAGCTTGAGGGTTATGTAAAGACGATTCGGAATCCATATCTGAAGCAGCTTCTGTCGTTTTTTTTCTTAGAGGATGAGGAATTTAGAAAGCGTTTTAAATTCCATTCTGCCGCAAAAACGGTGCATCATGGGTTTGTAGGCGGCCTGCTGGAGCATACGCTGGGTGTGACAGCACTTTGCGAGGCGTTCTGCAGGCAGTATCCGATTTTAAACCGTGACCTGCTTTTGAGTGCGGCTATGTTTCATGATATCGGCAAATTAGAGGAGCTTTCCGCGTTCCCGGCCAATGATTATACGGACGCCGGGCAGCTATTGGGCCATATTGTAATCGGTACAGAGTGGATCGGCGAGCGTATGCGCCGGATTCCCGGCTTCCCGGTTCGACTGGGTAATGAGCTCAAGCACTGTATTTTGGCCCACCACGGTGAGCTGGAGTTTGGTTCGCCAAAGAAGCCGGCGCTTGTGGAGGCTGTTGCGCTGAATTTTGCAGACAATATGGACGCCAAGATGGAAACCTTAAAGGAAGCCTTTTCCAATATTCCGGAGGGGAATACAGAGTGGCTGGGATATAACCGGCTCTTAGAGTCGAATATCCGCAAGACGGGCAGATAGGGGAGAGATATGCAGAAGAATGAGATGATTCGGTTAAAAATAGAAGATATGGGCGTTGACGGAGCCGGAATCGGAAAATACGGCGGCATGACCTTTTTTGTCAAGGATGCGGTGATTGGGGATACGGTGCTCGCGAAAATTATGAAATTGAAGAAAACCTACGGCTATGCCCGGTTGACAGAAATTATGGAGGCTTCACCCGAACGGGTGGAGCCCCCTTGTATTTATGCCCGCCCCTGCGGCGGCTGCCAGCTTCAGCAGATGAGCTACCAGGCACAGCTGCGTTTCAAGCAGAAGAAAATAAAGGACAGCCTGGTGCGCATAGGAGGATTTGAAGAAACCCGGATCGATGCGGTCTTAGAACCCATCGTAGGAATGGACAAGCCCTTTGCCTATCGGAATAAAGCGCAGTTTCCAATTGGTACAGACGCCGGCGGGCAGGCAGCAGCCGGATTTTACGCAGGGCGGACGCACAATATCATTGCAAACACCGACTGCGCCCTTGGCGTACCGCAAAACAAAGCAATACTGGAGGCAGTGCTTGACTATATGAAGGAGTGCGGTGTGCCGGCTTACGATGAGAAGAGCCGCAAAGGGCTGGTGCGGCATGTGCTGATCCGTTACGGATTTGATTCCGGAGAGCTGATGGTGTGCGTGGTGGTGAACGGTATGCGGCTGCCGAAGGAAGCGGAACTGGTAAAGCGGCTTTGTGAGACAGAGGGGATGAAAAGCATTTCGCTGAATACAAACACAGAGGATACAAATGTAATACTGGGTGCTTGTACGAGAGTCATTTGGGGAGAGGCTGCGATTTCCGACGCGCTTTATCTGCGGGATACCTCTAGCTTTGAGCGGATCGGAACAAAGACGGTGTACCGGATTTCTCCGCAGTCATTTTATCAGGTGAATCCGATACAGACGGAGAAGCTGTATTCCCTTGCCTTGGAGTATGCCGGGCTGACCGGGACGGAAACTGTGTGGGATTTGTACTGCGGAATCGGGACGATTTCTTTGTTTTTGGCCAGGGGCGCCAAGCAGGTATTCGGCGTGGAGGCTGTGCCGCAGGCCGTGGAGGATGCGAGGCGGAATGCAGAGCGGAACGGGATTTCGAATGTGGAATTTTTGTGTGGGAAGGCAGAAGAGGTACTGCCGGAGTTTTATGGACAGGGAAAGATGGAAGCGAATATGCAATATCCGGATGTGATTGTGGTGGATCCGCCGCGAAAAGGGTGCGATGAGCGATGTATTGAGACGATGCTTCAGATGCAGGCAAAGCGGATTGTGTATGTGAGCTGTGATCCGGCAACGCTGGCGCGGGATTTGAGGCGGTTGTGCGACGGGGGATATGAGCTGGAGCGTGTACGGGGAGTGGATCAGTTTGGGCAGACGGTACACGTCGAAGTTGCCGTGTTGCTAATGCGGGCAGATACCTAGAAATCCTTGATTTTGCGCTGTTTTTCGACCATTTTGTATTTACGCCGAACGGGGAAAATACACTGGAAAAGGTGTTGAAAAAGGAAATTCCCGTGAGCGTCGGAATCGAACTGGTCGTGGTGGATATGTCCGAAAACGTTGATTTTATGGGATAAATGGCACTTTTGGCTGTAAAAAGCTGAAAGTGCTTTTTTTGTGCCTAAAATCGCCAGTATAGGGAAAAATCCTATATAAATTTTTGGAGAGGTTACTTTCAATACCTTTTACAACAAATCATAGTTGCATACCGTACCGTCTTCATATTACAGCAGTTAATCTTCAACGACTTTAGAGCCAGTCGTAAAACAGGCTCTTTTTTGTTGCCTAAAAATCAATCAAACGAAAGGAGCAGTCGGAAATGGAAAAGGATTTTACAGAATGGTTAAAGGAGCGTTATTGTGCGTGGTACTTACTGACACAGGAGCAAGAGGAAGAATATTTTTCAGAATGGTTTGACGAATTCATTAAGGGAAAGGAGAAGGAAGAAGATGAATAGGAGCAGATGGTTTGAGGATGTAACAGACATTGAAACTTTGCGGAAACAGTATAGGGAGCTTTTGAAGAAATTCCATCCAGACAATGAGGGCGGCAGTGTCGAGATTACACAGGAAATCAATGCCGAGTACGACCGCTTATTTGTCATTTTGGGCAAGGAGAGCAAGGCAGACGGACACTCTTATACCCAAGAGGAAAACGAGGAATTTAAGGCGATTTTGAACGCCATCAGCGGCTTTAATATGACCGTTGAAATTATCGGGCAATGGATTTGGGCGTTTGACAGCTATGCTTACAAAGACAGGCTGAAAGAACTTGGATTCAAGTATGCCCCGAAAAAGCGGGCGTGGACGTGGCACAGCGGAGAATACCGCAGACACCACAAAAAGGAAGTGCCGTTGAGCCATATCAGGGCAAAGTACGTTTGCCAGACGGTCAGAAGCCAGAGCCGCCAGTATGCATTAGATTAAGAAAGGAGCGTGAGGAAGTATGAGCAAAGAGGATTTTATCAGCATTCTGGAAGTAACCCTTATTTCCGCAAATCTGGAAGTTGCCGCATTGACACTTTTAGATAACGATACCGTAATGATTACGTTCAGAAACGGCTACACAAAGAAAGTATGCATTGAATGTGACAGCTATGCAGCAATTGTTCTGGACGTGACCAGAAAAGCAATGTGAGAAAGGATGGTGATTTCATGAGTATCAGAACATTAGCCGCATGGGAGTTATATTCGGAGCGGACAGGGGAAAAGGATATTTCCAGTTTTTTAAATGTCGGGGATTTTGTGTCGTCGGATTTGGCATACAGCCTTATGTGGTGTTAGTATATAAGTGTGGACAGGAAAAGTTGAACAACCTATACTATCAAGTGAGAAAACAAAGGAGATGTTCAACATGGCGAAAAACCAGAAATCTTACACTCCGGAATTCAAGCAGCAGATCGTAGATTTGTATAATGCCGGAGGAACCTCGTATCCACAACTGGAACGTGAATATGGCGTAAATCGGAGCACACTCAGCAACTGGGTAAAACAGCCCTCCCCATCAAAGTATCAGATGAGGGGACGGTCACCCTTAAGGAATATAAGGCTCTCCAGAAAGAAATTCAGCGCCTTAAGATCGAGAACGAAATATTAAAAAAAGCGACCGCCATATTCGCAAAGGAAAATATTCTAAACCGTGATTTTGGAACAGAAACGGTCAACAAAAAATGGTGCACAGACATTACCTACATCCATGTACAGAAAG
>CANDKL010000131.1 GCA_947385255.1 uncultured Roseburia sp.
GAATGCGCGTTTTTAAAATCGTGCGCACAGGATACCTGGAAAAAGCGGGTGGAGCAGCTGACTGCCGTCTGGCCGCCGGCTTTATAAAGCTACTCTTGCCGGGGTAGGCATTATCTGCTATAATTTATCATTGAGGTAACTTTTGTTTGAATTTGGAAGGAACGGACAGATGAAGGAAAGGATAGAAAAGATAAAGCTGCCCCGCTTTCTGATTTACAGCCTGATTGGTGTATTTGTTCTGATTTTCTGTGTCTATATCTTTGTGGCCATCTTTATTAATTACAGAAGTGCGCAGACGATTGAAGAGGTTGGCAGGATTTATATGGAGAGCATGAGCGAGCAGTTTTCCCTGCACTATGATGTTACGGTGAACACGCGTTTTTCGCAGGAGCGGGCGCTGGTCAGTACGATCCCGCCGGACAGTGCCGAGCACGATGAGCTATGCGCTGAGCTGGAGTACAATGCCAAGGCGAGGGGCTTTGAATACCTGGCTCTTTATTCCCCGGACGGATCGTTTGAAATGATTTACGGAAGCGATCTGAGTGTGGATGATCCGGAGCCGTTTTGGAGCAGTATGAAGCAGGAAGAGAGCAAGGTTGCAATCGGAACCGATGCAGATGGGGAAAAGGTCATTCTGATGGGCGTCCCCTGTGCATATGTCATGGCGGACGGTACGAAGAGCAAAGCTATTGTAGCCGGATTTTCCGTCGATTATATGACAAGCATCCTGTTTTTGGATTCGGATGCAAGCGCATTGTTTTCTTCTTATATTATCCGCAGGAACGGCAGCTATGTCATTTACGGGGACGATTTGTTTAAGGACAGCTTTTTTGATCGGCTTTCTTCTTTTGAAACTAAAAAAAATAACATGCAGATCGAGCAGTGCATACAGGATTTGTCAAAGGCCATGCAGGAGGATCAGGATTATTCGGTTATATTAAATCTCGGCGACGGCTCGCGCCGTCAGATTTACTGCACCAGGCTGTCGTATTCCGAATGGTATCTGGTGCTTGTGCTGCCGTTTGACGCGTTAGACGGCGTAGTCCTGGAAATGGGGCATGAGTGGATGATTGTAATGTATTCGGCGTGCGCCGTTTCCCTGCTGGCGCTGTGCATTTTATTCCTTCAATATATCCGCAGCGCCAGCCGTCAGATGCAGGCGCTTGAGGAGGCAAAAAAGGAGGCGGAGCATGCCAACAACGCCAAGAGTGAATTCCTCTCCAATATGAGCCACGATATTCGGACGCCGATGAATGCGATTGTGGGGATGACGACGATTGCCACTGTGAATATCGACAACCGGGATCAGGTTCAAAACTGCCTGCGCAAAATCGCTTTATCCAGCAAGCATCTGCTCGGTTTAATCAACAATGTGCTGGACATGTCCAAAATCGAGAGCGGGAAGATGACATTAAACATGGATCAGGTTTCCCTGCGGGAGGTAATGGACAGCATTATCAATATCATTCAACCGCAGATTAAGGCCAAGCAGCAGCAGTTTAGCATATCCATTTACGATATTTTTACAGAGAATGTCTGCTGCGACGGCGTGCGGCTCAATCAGATTTTAATTAACATTCTGGGCAACGCGATTAAATTTACACCAGAAAAAGGTGCCATTTCGGTTTTCCTTTATGAGGAACCCTGTCCGAAGGGAGAGATGTATGTCCAGGTGCATTTGAAGGTGAAGGACAACGGCATCGGCATGTCTGAGGAATACCGGCAGAAGATTTTTGATTCCTTCAGCAGAGAGGATACTGCCCGTGTCCAGAAAACGGAAGGAACCGGGCTTGGTATGGCCATTACCAAGTATATCGTCGATGCGATGGGCGGGACCATCGAGGTGGAAAGCGAGCTTGGCAGGGGCAGCGAATTCCATGTGACGCTGGATTTGGCGAAGGCAGAAATACAGGAGCTTGATATGGTGCTGCCCGAATGGCATATGCTGGTCGTGGACGATGACGAGCAGCTCTGTAAAAGCGTTATCGGCTCACTGTCGTCCATGGGAATTAAGCCGGACTGGTGCTTAGACGCCGAGACGGCCTTAACGATGGTAGAAGAGCAGAGCAGGCGCCATGAGGAGTATCAGATTATCCTGCTGGACTGGAAGCTTCCGGGGATGGACGGCATTACGGCGGCGCGGGAAATCCGGCGCTCCTATGGAGGCGAGATTCCGATCCTTTTGATTTCGGCCTATGACTGGAGCGAAATTGAGGACAGTGCAAAGGAAGCGGGCGTGACCGGCTTTATTTCAAAGCCGCTGTTTAAATCCACTCTGTATTACGGGCTTTCGCCGTTTGTGGATGCCTGCAGTAAAACATCGGACCAGGAAAAGGCGCCGGGGACGGACGGCATGGATTTTTCGGGCAGGCGTATTTTGCTTGCAGAGGACAATGATCTGAACTGGGAAATTGCAAACGAGCTGCTTAGCAGCCTTGGCATGGAGTTAGACTGGGCAGAGAACGGACAGATCTGCGTGGACAAGTTTACGCAGTCGCCGGAGGGCTATTACGACGCTGTCCTGATGGATTTGCGGATGCCGGTAATGAACGGCTATCAGGCTACGCAGGCCATCCGGGCCACAGACCGCGCCGACAGCGGGCTTCCGATTATCGCCATGACGGCGGACGCCTTTGCGGAGGATATTAAAAAGTGCTTAGACTGCGGCATGAACGCCCACGTGGCAAAGCCCATTGACGTACGCGAGATATCGCACCACCTGGAGCGCTTTCTGAAAAAAGCATAACATTCTGAAAGGAAAGAGGAGAGAACAACCATGGAAAACACAGCAGAATCCAAAAATTTTATAGAGCAGATGATTGATAAGGATCTGGCGGATGGCCGCTATAGCGGGGTATGCACCCGGTTTCCGCCCGAACCGAACGGGTATCTGCATATCGGACATGCCAAGTCGATTCTTTTGAATGCCGGTCTGGCAAAGAAATACGGCGGCAAATTCAACCTGCGCTTTGACGATACCAATCCGACTAAGGAGCGGGCAGAGTTTGTCGAATCTATCAAGGAGGACGTCAAGTGGCTGGGTGCGGACTGGGAGGACCGTCTGTATTTTGCATCCGACTATTTTGAGCATATGTATGAGGCCGCCATGTCCTTAATCAAAAAGGGGAAGGCGTATGTGTCGGATTTGAGCGCGGAGGAAATCCGGCAGTACCGGGGAACCTTAACCGAGCCGGGAAAGGACGATCCGTCCTGCGGCAGAAGCATAGAGGAAAATGTAAGGCTCTTTGAGGAGATGAAGGAAGGAAAGTTTCAGGACGGCGAAAAGGTGCTGCGGGCCAGGATTGATATGGCATCCCCCAATATCAATATGCGCGATCCGGTCATTTACCGTGTGGCACATATGGAGCATCACAATACAAAGGATCAATGGTGCATTTACCCGATGTATGATTTTGCGCATCCTATTGAGGATGCGGTAGAAGGAATTACGCATTCCATCTGTACCTTGGAGTTTGAGGACCACCGGCCGCTGTATGACTGGGTTGTGCGCGAGGTCGGCTATGAGCATCCGCCCAGGCAGATTGAATTTGCCAAGCTCTACCTTACAAATGTGGTAACCGGAAAGCGTTATATCAAGCGCCTGGTGGAGGAAGGGATTGTAGACGGCTGGGATGATCCGCGGCTGGTATCCATTGCCGCGCTCAGAAGAAGAGGCTTTACCCCGGAGTCCATTCAGAAATTCGTGGAGCTCTGCGGCATATCAAAGAGCAACAGCTCTGTTGACTATGCGATGTTAGAGTACTGCATCCGTGAGGATTTGAAGCTGAAAAAATCCCGTGTGATGGCGGTTTTGGATCCGATTAAGGTGATCATTGACAATTATCCCGAGGGACAGACGGAAGAGCTTACCGTGATCAACAACATGGAACGGCCCGAGCTTGGAACACATACCGTACCGTTTGGCAGGGAGCTTTACATTGACCGGGATGATTTTATGGAGGTGCCGCCGCGCAAGTATTTCCGCATGTTCCCGGGCAACGAGGTGCGTCTGATGCAGGCTTATTTTGTTACCTGCAACAGCTTTGTGAAGGATGAAAACGGACGCGTTACCGAGATTCACTGTACCTACGATCCGGCGAGTAAGGGTGGCAGCAGCCCGGACGGAAGAAAGGTAAAGGGCACGATTCACTGGGTGCCCGCGTTTTGCGCAAGGCAGGCCGAGGTCCGCCTATATGAAAATATCGTAGATGAGGAGCTGGGCGTCTACAATGAGGACGGCAGTCTCAATCTCAATCCCAATTCCTTAACGGTATTAAAAAACTGTTATGTGGAGCCGTTTGCGGCAGATGCAAAGGCCTATGACAGCTTCCAGTTTGTAAGGCAGGGATATTTCTGCGTGGACGCCAAGGACAGTACCGAAGACAGGCTGGTTTTTAACCGCATTGTCTCTTTAAAAAGTTCCTATACATTGCCAGGAAAGAATTAGGAGGAAAACAGCAATGGAAAAAGATTTTTTGTTTCAGAAGAAGGTCCGCTGCGCGGTCTGCGGGGAGGAGTTTTTGGAAAAAGTAGTCCGGACGGCCAGGCTCAGGCGGCTGCAGCCGGATTTTGACCTGCGTCCCCGGTTTCGGGACATCGACACGATCAAATACGATGTGTATTCCTGTCCCCACTGCGGCTATACCGCACTAAGCCGTTATTTTGAACCGCTGACCAAGGGTCAGGTACAGCTGATTCTGGAAAATATCAGTGCGAATTTCACTCCGCCGCAGGAGAGCGCGCCGGAAATTTACGACTATGATACGGCATTAGCCCGCTATGAGCAGGCGCTCAAATGCTCCACGGTAAAGCGTGCATGGACAAGCGAGCTGGCCTATACCTGCTTAAAGCTTTCCTGGCTGTGCCGTTCCATGGGCGAGGTCCTGACGGAGGGCGGCGCAGAGGAACGGGCCCGGCTAAAGCAAAAAGAGGAGGCCTATTACAAAAAGGCATACGAGGGCTTTCAGAAAGCGATTTCGACAGAGGATTTTCCAATCGCCGGCATGGATTCACTGACGCTGGATTACCTGATGGCCTGTATTGCCTGTCATTTTAAGGAATATTCCTACGCCTCCCGCTCGGTCAGCAATATTTTGGGGTCGCAGACGGCTGATCGCAGGATGAAGGACAAAGCGCTGGATTTGAAGGATGTCATCGTTAAGGCAATCAAAGAAGAGGCGGCTAAGAAAAATGCCTGAGCTTATGATTCCTTTAGACAGCAGCCTTACAAAGCCATTGTATGAGCAGATTTATGATTACATACGGATGAATATCGCGGACGGTAAGATTTCCCATGGGGAAAAATTACCGTCTACTCGTTTTTTGTCTGCGCATCTGCAGGTTTCCAGAAGCACCGTAGCGGTTGCCTACGATCAGCTTCTTTCGGAAGGGTATATCGAATCCGCACCCTGCCGGGGCTACTACGCCAGCGATATTTCCGGCCTGTACTTAGGCGAAGAAGCCGCTTCGGCCGCTTTGCCGCCTCCGATTCCGGCAGAACGGTACCGCATTGTATTTTCGCCGGATGAGAACGAGTTTTCCTGCTTCCCTTACGCGGCCTGGCGCAAAATTTCCAGGGATATTCTTTCACAGGACGACGCTTCTTTACTTACCGCCGGGGAGACTGCCGGAGAGTGGGAGCTAAGGGAGGCGATCTGCCGGTATCTCTACCGGGCAAGGGGGGTCAGCTGCCGGCCCGGCCAGATTGTAATCGGCGCCGGGAATGAATACCTGCTGCTGCTTTTAGCGCAGGTGCTTGGCCCTGGTAAACGGGTAGCGATGGAAAATCCAACCTATCTAAAGGCCTACCGGACCCTTTCCAATATGGGGTACCGCATGCTTACCTTTCCGGCAGGCAAAAACGGCATAGAGGCGGAGCAGCTGCAGCAAACGGATGCTGAAATCGTCTATACCATGCCCTCCCATCAGTTTCCGATGGGTACGGTCATGCCCTTAAAGCAAAGGCTTAAGCTTCTGCAGTGGGCAGCTGCAAAAACGGGGCGGTATATCATTGAGGACGACCATGACAGTGAATTCCGCTACAAGGGAAAGCCCATTCCCTCCCTGCAGGGAAGCGATACGCACGGAACCGTAATTTACATCGGCACGTTTTCGAAAAGCATCAGCCCGGCCATCCGTGTCAGCTACATGGTACTGCCCAAGCCGCAGATAGCCGCCTATCAAAAGAGCTGCGGCTTTTATGCGTCTACCGTGCCAAAAGAGCAGCAGAGGGTGCTGGCTGCTTTTTTAAACGACGGATATTTTGAACGGTATCTGAACAAAATGAGAAGGATTTACAAAGCGAAGCATGACAGCTTCCTTGCGCTATTGAAAAAAGAAGCCTGGGTAAAGCATATCTATGGGGATTATGCAGGCGTGCACCTGCTCGTGGAGCTTGGTGCGGCAATGGACGCACGCGAGGTTGTCCGACAGGCAAAGAAGCAGGGCATTCGAATCTACGCTCTGGAAGAATATCTGGCGCCGGGGGCCAAAGCGAATAGGCCTGATGTCGGCAAAACGCTGCTGCTTGGATACGGCGCATTGCAGGAAGCGCAGATGAAGGAAGGAATCGCCTGCATCCGAAGGATTGTAACAGGGACAGCTTAGAAAGGGAAGAAACATGGCAGAAAACAATGCATATGACGCAAGCAGTATTGCAGTATTAGAGGGGCTTGAGGCGGTACGGAAACGGCCGGGCATGTACATCGGCAGCGTTTCCGTAAAGGGCTTAAACCATCTGATTTATGAAATTGTGGACAATGCGGTAGACGAGCATTTAGCCGGCTACTGCGACCGTATCCAGGTGGTTTTGGAAAAGGACGGTTCGTGCACGGTTACGGACAATGGGCGCGGCATTCCGGTTGGCATGCACGCAAAGGGCGTATCCGCGGCGCGTATTGTATTTACGACGCTGCATGCCGGAGGGAAATTTGACGGATCGGCCTATAAGACCAGCGGAGGCCTGCACGGCGTAGGATCCTCGGTTGTCAATGCGCTCTCCGTCTATATGGACGTGGAAATCAGCAGAGACGGATATGTCCATCATGACCGCTACGAACGCGGCGTCCCGGTCCTGCAATTAGAAGGGGGCCTTCTCCCCAAATTAAAAAAGACGAAAAAAACCGGCACCAAAATCAACTTTCTGCCGGATCCGGAGATTTTTGAGCGGACCCGGTTTAAGGGAGAGGATGTCAAAAGCCGCCTGCATGAAATGGCCTATTTGAATCCGGGTCTTACGATTCTCTATGAGGACAGACGGCCGGAAACACAAGAGTGTGTCGAATATCACGAGGAGGAAGGGATTTGCGGCTTTGTGAAGGAGCTGACGAAAAAATCCGAGGCCGTTTCCGATGTAGTTTCTTTTAAAGGGGAAAACGAGGGGATTGCCGTAGAGGCCGCCTTCCGGTATACCGCCGAATTCCATGAAAACGTGCTGGGCTTCTGCAACAATATTTACAATGCCGAGGGCGGAAGCCATTTGACCGGCTTTAAGACGACGTTTACGACGGTCATCAATCAGTACGCCAGAGAGCTTGGCATTTTAAAGGAAAAGGATGCCAACTTTACCGGAACGGATATCCGCAACGGTATGACAGCCGTGATTTCCGTCAAGCATCCCGAGCCGCGCTTTGAGGGACAGACCAAGACCAAGCTGGACAATCAGGACGCCGCAAGGGCCGTCGGCAAGGTGACCGGAGACGAAATCCAGCTTTATTTTGACAAAAATTTAGAAACGCTTAAGGCGGTCATCAGCTGTGCGGAAAAAGCCGCTAAAATCCGAAAATCGGAGGAAAAGGCGAAAACGAACCTGTTAGCGAAGCAGAGGTTTTCGTTCGACTCCAACGGAAAGCTGGCCAACTGCGAAAGCAGGGACGCCTCGATCTGCGAGATATTTATTGTGGAGGGAGATTCCGCGGGCGGCTCGGCAAAAACGGCGCGCGACAGGAATTTTCAGGCGATTCTGCCAATCCGCGGGAAGATTTTAAACGTGGAAAAGGCCAGCATCGACAAGGTGCTTGCAAATGCGGAGATTAAAACAATGATCAATGCCTTTGGCTGCGGCTTTTCCGAGGGCTACGGCAACGATTTTGATATTTCAAAGCTGCGGTACGACAAGATTATTATTATGGCGGATGCGGATGTAGACGGCGCGCATATTTCCACGCTGCTTTTGACGCTATTCTATCGGTTTAT
>CANDKL010000132.1 GCA_947385255.1 uncultured Roseburia sp.
TATGAGGCTGTGACTGGAGTTCAGACGTGTGCTCTTCCGATCTAGAAAATTGGGAAGCTCTATATGATAGAAACGTCGTTAATCGGTTTATCCGCACTGGCGCTTGGGACGGTCTTCGGCGTGCTGACGACCTATCTGTTTCAGATGGTTTTGCTTGCCGTTTCCGATATTGCCGTGGATATTTCCTTTCAGCTTACACCTTGGCCAGTGCTTGTAACAGCGGCGGTTTATCTGGTGATGTATCTGATTTTTGCAGTGAAGGGGTACGTCAATATCGTAAGGAGCAGCGTGTTAGAGCTGGTGTCTGCGACCCGGCAGAATGAGTATGTCAGGCAGAACCCGGTTCTGTTGTTTTTAAAAACCGTTGTCGGGCTTGTGATACTTCTGGCCGGTTATTACCTCGCCATAAAGGAGGGCGGACAGGAGGTAATGGGCAATGTGTTTGCAGCCGTGGTTCTGGTTGTCGCTGGCGTGTATCTGCTGTTCGGCGGGTTTTTGCCGATGGTATTTCAGAGCCTTGCCCAAAAGAAATTATTTCTCTACAAAAAACAGCGGAATCTCTGGATCAACAATATGATTTTCCGCATGAAGAAAAATTACCGTACCTACGCGATGACCTGTGTGCTGATGCTCTGCTCCGTGACGGCGCTTGCAACGGGCTTTGCCATGAAGTTCCGCTACGATTCCATAGTCCACTTCCGGAATACGTATACGTATCAGCTGCTTGGGCAGCAGCCCGGCATGGACGATACAATCCGGTCTTTGATTGAAAAGGACAACAAAATCGCATACAGTGCACAAATCCCGTTTCTGGCCATTGACGCATCCATGTTTGATTCGCAGTTTCAAAATGAGCAGTATGCGGTTTTAGCGTATTCGAGGGTAAAGGAGCTGGCAGAAAAAACAGGGCTTCCCTTTACGCTTCAAAGTCCCGGCGACGATGAAATCATTGAGGTTTCCCATCTGTACCTGCTGTCTCTTTTGACCGATCGGTCGCATCAGACCGAGATCATCAACGGAAAAACCTACCGGCAGGTAACAGAAACCAATGTGCCTTATATGGGCTATCTGCAGGAGATGATGAGCTTTTATCTGGTAAACGACGCAGAGTATGAGAGGCTTTTGCCGCTGGGGCAGGAAATGTATACGTACAATTACCGGATTGAGGATATTTATCAGTTTGCGGCATCGGTGGATGAGCTGGATACGTTAAATGACGGCGACAGCCGCATGGCAAGAGTAACCATCGATCCGGCCAGCAGTGATATTGAATGGATTAAGGTGCTTTATACCGTCTGCATCTTTCTGTTTCTGGTATTTGTGCTGGCAAGCGGAAGCGTGCTGTTTATGAAGCTGTACAACGATGCGTTTGAGGAAAAGGAGCGTTATCAGGTGTTAAAGAAGCTGGGCGTGGCGCATTGGACGCTGCGGAAATCTATTTCCCGCGAGCTTATGGCGGCGTATGGACTGCCGTTTGCAGTGATGGCAGTGTCGGCGTATTTTTCGGTGCATGCACTGGAGAAAATGATGTATACGAATCTGATGCATATTTATTTGGGAAGCATGGGTGTGATTTTTGTATTTTTCTTTTTGTGCTATTGGTTCTCGGTCGGGATTTATGCGAAGAACGCAGGGGTGAAGCTTCACTATTGACAGGATAAATACGTTAAAGTATAATAATCTCATTAAAGCATACTATATCCATATGAAATGTAAAAATATAGTTTTTCATTCAAATGCTAAAAAGAGAGAAGGAACGATGATGGACAAACGGATTTATTTGGACAATGCGGCAACGACGCAGGTAAGCGAGGCAGTGCTGGAGGAGATGCTGCCGTATTTTCGGCAGAATTACAGTAATCCGTCCGCTGTTTACCAATTTGCAGAAGAGGGCAAAAGGGCTGTGGACAGGGCTCGCAGGCAGGCGGCGAAGCTGATTGGGGCAAAGCCGGAGGAAATTTATTTTACGGGCGGCGGCAGCGAGTCCGATAACTGGGCGATTAAGGCGGCAGCGGAGGCCTATGCTTCTAAGGGAAAGCATATCATTACCAGCAAAATCGAGCATCATGCCGTCCTCCACACATGCGGGTACCTGGAGAAGAACGGGTATGACGTGACGTATCTGGATGTGGACGCGGACGGGAAGATTTCTCTGGAGGAGCTGAAAGCGGCCCTCCGCCCGGATACCATCTTGATATCCGTCATGGCGGCAAATAATGAAATCGGGACGATACAGCCAATAGCAGAAATCGGGAAAATCGCCCATGAGGCCGGCGTGCCGTTTCATACCGACGCGGTACAGGCATACGGGCATATTCCGCTTGATGTGGACAGGCTGCAGATTGATATGCTTTCTGCCAGCGGCCATAAATTGAACGGGCCGAAGGGCATCGGCATCCTGTATATCCGGAAAGGCGTGAAAATCCGCTCCTTTATCCACGGCGGCGCGCAGGAGCGCGGCCGAAGGGCCGGAACCTTAAATGTGCCGGGCATTGTCGGATTTGGCAAGGCGGCTCAGATAGCCGGGGAGACGATGGAGGAGAAAGGCAGGAAGGAACGTAAGATCAGGGATCATCTGATCGAAAGGGTGCTTGCGGAAATTCCGTATACCAGACTGAACGGCCACAGCACGGACCGGCTTTCCAATAATGCGAATTTCAGCTTCCGTTTTATCGAAGGGGAGTCCATGCTGATTCTGTTGGATCAGCTTGGCATATGCGCGTCCAGCGGTTCGGCGTGTACCTCGGGCTCTCTGGATCCGTCGCACGTTTTGCTGGCGATTGGGCTGCCGCATGAGATTGCGCACGGATCGCTGCGGCTTACGCTTTCGGATGAGACGACCTTAGAGGAGGTTGATTTTGTGGTGGATGAGCTGAAAAAAGTGATAGAGCGGCTTCGCAATATGTCGCCGCTTTACGAGGATTTTTTAAAGGAGCAAAAAGAAAAGGAGAAGGAGGGAAAGGATGTACAGTGAAAAGGTAATGGATCATTTTAACAATCCAAGAAACGTCGGTGAAATCGAAAATCCCAGCGGCGTCGGAACGGTTGGGAATGCCAAGTGCGGCGATATTATGCGGATCTATCTGGATATAGACGGGCAGGGGATCATTCGGGATGTGAAGTTTAAAACCTTTGGCTGCGGGGCCGCCGTGGCGACAAGCAGTATGGCGACCGAGCTGGTAAAAGGGAAAACGGTTGAGGAGGCGCTTTTGGTGACGAACAAAGCGGTGATGGAGGCTTTGGACGGATTGCCCCCTGTGAAGGTGCATTGCTCGCTTCTGGCTGAGGAGGCGATTCATGCGGCGCTTTGGGATTACGCCCAGAAAAACGGGATTGTGATTGAGGGGCTTAAAAAGCCGGTTGAGGATATTGGAGAGATGGAGGAGGAAGAGGAATACTGATTGCAGTATTCCTTTCTTTTTGGTATAATCCGGATAACAGAAGAGAGGTTTCTATGATCTATATTTTTACTGCGGCCTGTTACGAAGCGAGTGCATGGATTGCGCATTTTCAATTAAAAAAGGATGTGGGGCAAACCCGGTTTCAGACGTTTTACAGTGAGAATGCAAAGCTGTGCCTGACGGTTACCGGAGCAGGGATGATTTCTGCCGCCGCAGCCGTAAGCAGTATCTGTACGGCGAACGGGGCGGGGAAAGGAGATTTTTTGATCCATGCGGGGATTTGCGCTGCTGTCGGAGCCGGGCGGGGAGCGGCGGGAGAGCTGTTTTACTGTCATAAAATAACGGAGCTTACAACGGGAAGGCAGTTTTATCCGGATGTGCTGTACCGCCATGGCTTTTGTGAAGCAGAGCTTGTGACGGGGGCAAAGCCTTGGGATACATCGGAAACCGCCCGTGCGCCGGTCTTTTTGGAGGAGGAAAAGCCGTTTTTTTTGTTTGATACGGAAGCGGCTGCGGTTTATCAGGCGGGCAGTTATTTTTTTGCACCGCATCAGATGGCCTTTTTTAAAATCGTATCAGACTGCCGGGAAACGGCTGCGGTTACGCCGGAGCAGGGGAAGCGTTTGACGGGTTTGCATATGGAGGATCTGGCGGACTATGTAAAAATGCTGGATAAGGCAGGGCGAAAGGAAGGACAGGGGGAGCCTGTACCGGAAGTCTTGCTAAAGCAGCTTTGCAGGGATCTGTACTGCTCGGCTGCCATGGAAGCTTCCCTGCGCCAGCATATCCGCTACTGCATCCTGGCCGGTATTGATTATGAAGGCAGGATACTTAAAATGTACCGGGAAAATGGATTGCCCTGCCGGAATAAAAGAGAGGGGAAGCGCTGCTTTGAAGAGCTTAAGAGAAGACTGTTATAATTCGTTTTTTTCCCATATCTATGTGGAGCAGGCGGTGAAAAACCATCCGCGAACGAAACAGGCCCTGGCGAGGTTTCAGGATGCAAGGGTCATTGAAATTGGGCATTATAAAGATGTATTCTGCAGAAGGGGACAGGATTTTTTACAGCAGCACCGATCGCAGAAGCTGATTCTGGCAGGAAAGCCGGGAACGCTTTTGTATCCGGGCGCTGCGGTCTGTCCGAGCTTTGGGAATGACCATTTTTATTATACGTCCTGTGTGATGAACTGTATTTATAACTGTGAATACTGTTATTTAAAAGGGATGTACCCGTCTGCAAATATCGTCTGGTTTGTCAATCTGGAGGACTTTTTTTCGGAAACGGATCGGATGCTAAAGCAGCATCCGATGTATCTTTGTATCTCTTACGATACGGATTTGCTGGCAATGGAAGCAGTGACCGGATATGTCCGGGAGTGGATGCGGTTCGCGGACTCAAGAGAACAGCTAAAGCTTGAGATCCGGACAAAATGTGCGGATCGCAGCTTTTTCGAACAGACGGAGCCGGTTTGCGGAGTGGTGTTCGCATTTACCATGTCACCGCAGAGGGTGATTGAGGCGTATGAGCATGGAACTCCCTCCTTAGCGCAGCGGATTGATTGTGCAGCGGAAGCGGTCCGGAGGGGATTTTCAGTTCGGCTGTGCTTTGATCCGATGATTTATGTGCCGGATTGGGAGGCGGAGTATGATAGGATGCTGGAACAGATTTTCAGGAAGCTTCCGGCCGGCCGGCTTTCGGATGTGAGCGTGGGGACGTTTCGTGTGCCGCAGGATTATCTGAAAAACATGCGCAGGCAGGAGCCGGATTCCGCGGTCGTGCAGTTCCCCTATCAAAACTGCGGCGGAGTATATCAGTATCCGGCGGATTTGGCGGGGCGGATGGAGGGGTATCTGACAAAGCGCCTTGCAGAAGAAATCCCGGAGGATAAACTATTTTTGTGGAAACAGGAAGGGTGAAAAGGGAACCATGGATACGGCAATTGTAACCGGAGCGTCTTCCGGAATCGGGCTTGCGGTCAGCTGTACGCTTTGTGAGATGGGCTATGAGGTCTTTGGATTTGGAAGGGATTTTACGGATCCTGCAAATGAGAAGGAAGGGACGGAGGGCAGGTTTCATCCGATTGTGTGCGACGTGCTGGACACACCAAGCTTAACAGGGCATGTAAAGCAAATCCTCGCAGAGCACCGGGTGCGTGTTTTGGTCAACAACGCAGGTACGGCGTATTATGGGCTGCATGAGGAATTAAATCCGCAGAAAATTCAAAGGATGGTACGGACAAATCTGGAGGTGCCGATGATTTTGGCACAGCAGCTTTTGCGTCCGTTGAAAAAGAATGCGGGATATATCATTAATATCGCATCCGTGACCGCAGCGAAAACCAATCCGCACGGCTGTGCATACGGCGCTACGAAGGCCGGGCTTTCGAGCTTTTCCCACAGCCTGTTTGAAGAGGCGAGAAAGTATGGTGTAAAGGTGGTTTGTATTTATCCGGATATGACAAAGACGAAGCTGTATCGGAATGCGGATTTTCGGGAAGGGGACGAGGAGGAATCGTATCTTTTGCCGGAGGAGGTGGCGCAGGCAGTCCGGTATATCGTAAGCCAGCGCGAAGGGCTGGTGGTATCGGATATGACGCTCCGGCCGCAGCTGCACCGCATTCACCGGAAGTCGGCAAAGGAAGGGCAAAGCTTTAAATTCAAATAGACATGGAGGAAAACGATGGTTCTGGAATTGACGGAAACGAAAAAAGCGGCGGCGTTATTTCGGGGATGGCAGGAAACAATCATCTGGTCGTGCCTGCAGGGCGTAATGGGAAAAATTTATGCGGATACTCCGGAAAACCCGGCTTCTGCTATGGCTTTGCTGGGCGATTTCTGCTTTCTGGCCGGAAAGCCGAACGAAATGCTTTTGGCAGAAGGGCAGATACCGGACTGGCGTGAATTTATGATTGCGGTTCCGGGAAACAGAGGCTGGGCAGACCTGATTGAATCGCATTACAAAGGACGGGCAAAGAAAGCCGTCCGGTATGCCATCCGAAAGGAACCGGATGTATTTGACCAAAAAAGGCTTCGGGCAATCGTAGACGGGCTGCCGGACGGATATCGTTTAAAAATGATGGACGAAGCGCTATTTCGGTACTGTGGGCGGACGGAATGGTGCAGGGACTGGGTGCGGCAGTATGCGGATTATGCAGCCTATCAGAAATACGGTCTGGGGGCGGTGATTTTGAAGGACAAAGAGCCGGTATCCGGGGCGTCCTCTTATTCCGGCTATATCGGCGGGATTGAGGTGGAAATTGCCACCAGGGAGGATTACCGCAGGAGGGGGCTTGCCAGTATATGCGGTGCAAAGCTGATTCTGGAATGCTTAAAACGCGGCTGGTATCCGAGCTGGGACGCCCAGAACAGAGGGTCGGCTGCGTTGGCCGAAAAGCTGGGATATCATTTGGACTGCGAATATATCGTGTATGAGATTACGCAGGGGCTGATTGGCTGAAAATCAGAGTAAAGGAGGATAAAATGGCTTCTAAGCTGGATGATACAAAGAAAATCATGTTGCCGCCGGAATTTGAACACAGAATGCATAAAATGCTGGGAGCAGAGTATGAACAATTTGAAAAAAGCCTTCGGGAGAGCCCTTTTTCGGCTCTTCGCATCAATACGTTAAAAGCCGATCCGCAAATACTGCGAAAGCAGCTTCCGTTTCCGGTGCGTCCGGTTCCCTGGGCGCAGGACGGGTACTACTACGGCCCGGATGATAAGCCCGGCAGGCATCCCTATCACGATGCGGGAGTATACTACATTCAGGAGCCGAGCGCGATGGCGCCGGCAGAATATTTAGAGGCCGCGCCGGGAGAGCGGATTTTGGATTTATGCGCTGCCCCGGGAGGGAAAAGCACGCAGCTTGCGGCAAAAATGAAGGGACAGGGAATTTTGATCTGCAATGAAATCCATCCTGCGCGTGCGAAGATTTTATCGGAAAATATCGAACGCATGGGAATTGCAAACGCGGTTGTGACCAATGAAACGCCGGAGCGTCTGGCAGAATTTTTTGCCGGATATTTTGACCGGATTTTAGTAGACGCCCCCTGCTCCGGAGAGGGGATGTTCCGCAAAAAGGAAGAGGCAAAAGCGGAGTGGAGCCTGAAAAACGTAACAATGTGCGCCGGGCGGCAAGACGCCATTTTAGGCTGCGCCGCAGGGATGCTTCGTCCCGGCGGGCGGCTGGTGTATTCCACCTGTACGTTTGCGCCGGAGGAAAACGAGGGCAGTATCAGCCGGTTTGTAGAGCGTTTTCCGGAGTTTTCGATTTTGCAGGTCAAAAGCGTTTCCGGAATGGCGCCGGGACGCGCGGATTGGACGATAGAAGCGGCAGAGCATATAGAGGATACGATACGCCTGTTTCCGCATAAGGTGGCCGGAGAGGGGCATTTTGTGGCTGTTTTGCAAAAAGCAGGGGCGCCGGGCGGTTTTGGTTTTGCAAGCGCAGCGGAGGAAGTCGGGATACCGGAACAGGATTGTAAGGAGTGGCACACATTCCGGGAAGAAAATTTGTGTATCAAACAGGAGGGCGTATATCTGGCGTTTGGCGCACAGCTTTATCTTGCGCCGCGCCATATGCCCTCCATCCGGGGGCTTAAGGTACTCCGTCCCGGGCTGCATCTTGGCACGGATAAAAAGAACCGCTTTGAGCCGTCCCATGCGCTGGCCCTGTTTTTGCACAAGGGGGAGGCGTGCCGGACGGTAAACCTTTCGGCAGGGGATCCGCTTCTTTTGGCTTACCTGGGCGGACAGTCCATTGCGTCGGAGGGGGAAAAGGGCTAT
>CANDKL010000133.1 GCA_947385255.1 uncultured Roseburia sp.
ATTTGTTAAAGACCAGGCCCTTGCCGAAATACGCCGCGTTCCGTTTTTCCATCACCTCCGGATAATTCGGATCATAGGCGGCGCTCACATCCGACGAAAGCACCCTGGAGTTCCGCATCGCGCGGCGCACGGCCAGATCGGAATCGCGTCCCATCAGATTGAGCAGCTCCGCCACGGCGTCCTCAAAAAACCTCGAATGCATGCCGGTCGCCCCGACGCTGCCGATTTCCTCCTTGTCAACTAACAGGCAGACACAGGTCTTCTCCGGCTCGCTGATTTTTAGCATCGCCTCAAAGGACGGATATGCGCATACCCTGTCGTCATGTCCGTAGCCCATAATCATGCTGCGGTCAAAGCCGTAGTCCTTAGCCTCTCCTGCCGGAACGACCTCGATTTCAGCCGAAAGAAAATCCTCCTCCGTTACGCCGTAGGCTTCCTTTAACATCCGCAGAATATTTTTCTTCACCGTCTCCTTTGCGGCTTCCCCCTCTTCCTTCGTCTGAAACGGGATGCTGCCGATTAAAATGTCCAGCTTCTCGCCGTCAATCATCTTGGACGCCTTTTTCTCCATCTGCTCATTGGAAAGGTGAATCAGCAGATCGCTGACGCCGAATACCGGATCGCCCGGCTTATCGCCGATGCTTACCGGCACGACTGTGCCGTCCGTCTTTGCAAAGACGCCGTGCAGCGCAAGCGGAAGCGCTACCCACTGATATTTCTTGACGCCGCCGTAATAGTGCGTGTCTAGCATCGCCATCTCCGTATCCTCGTAAAGCGGCACCTGCTTGATATCAAGGCGCGGGGAATCTATATGCGCCCCCAGAATATTCATTCCCTGTTCCAAATCCTGCCTGCCCAGAATAAAAAGCGCCATCGACTTGCCCATGTTGTTCACATAGACCTTATCTCCTGCCGCAAGCGGCTTTCCCTTCTCAATGAGATCGTTTAACTCCAGAAATCCTGCCTGTCTGGCTCTTTTTTCGAATTCCTGCGTGCATTCCCGTTCGGTCTTGCACTCTGAAATAAATTTGCGGTAGCCCTCCGCAAAATCCATGATCTGCTGTCTGGCTTCTCCTTCGGGATACTTTTCCCATGCATTTTTGTTTTCCATATCTGCTGCTCTTCCTTCTTTTTTATTTTTCTTTTACTCCTCTTCGCTGCTCTTCGTGAGGTTGGCCTGTACACGGCGGTACAGCTCCTGCGCGGCATTGTAGCCCATCTTTTTCTGACGGTGGTTGACCGCAGCCGCTTCGCAGATTACAGCAAGATTACGCCCCGGTCGGATGGGCAGCGAATGACATACCACCTGATTGCCCAGGATCTCTGTGTATTCCTCCTCTAATCCCAATCGGTCATAATCGTTTTCCTTCTTCCAGTCCTCCAGCTTGATGACCAGATCGATGTTCTGCTTCTCCTTGACGCATTCCACGCCGAACAGCGTTTTGACGTCAATGATGCCGATCCCCCTCAGCTCAATAAAATACCTGGTGATATCCGGCGACGTGCCAATCAGCGTACTGTCGTTGATTTTGCGGATCTCCACCACATCATCCGTAACCAGGCGGTGTCCCCTCTTCACCAGCTCCAGCGCCGCTTCGCTCTTCCCGATGCCGCTTTCCCCCATAATCAGAAGGCCCTCGCCGTATACGTCCACTAAAACCCCGTGAATGGTCACGCAGGGCGCAAGCTCTTCGGTCAGGATATTGATAATCTCCGCCATAAATTCGGAGGTCGCCTGCTCGGTTCCGAGCACCGGAACGCCGTTTTTCCGCGCCGTTTCCAAAAACATGGCGTCCGGCTCGAACTCACGACAGAAAATGATGCAGGGAATATCGTAAGAGAGAAATTCGTCGTAAATCTTCTGCCGCTCCTCCTCGGTCTTCTTCTGCAGATATGCATATTCTACCATTCCGATAATCTCCACACGAGACGGATCGAAATATTCAAAATAGCCGCTTAGCTGCAGCGCCGGACGGTTTACATCGGAGAGAAGGATGCGTTTATCCTTCAGATCGATCTCTTCCGTAAAATTCTTAAGCTCCATTTTCTTTGCAATTTTTGCTACACTTACACCATCCATACAGATTCTCCCTTCTTGTCTTTTTATGCCAATCAGTATATCATATTTTCTTCCCTTCATCAACCGAATGAAAATACTGATAGACGGCTTTTGCAGCCCGTTCATTCATGGAGGGCGTGTCTTTCAGCTCCTCCTCGCTGGCTGCCCGGATGGCGTCTAACGAAGCGTAGCGGATCATCAGAGCCTTCCGCCTGGAGGGCCCGATGCCCGGTATTTCATCCAGTACGGAATGCACCTGTCCCTTGCTGCGCAGCGACCGGTGATATTCAATCGCAAACCGGTGGGCCTCGTCCTGGATACGCGTAATGAGCCGAAAGCCTTCGCTGTCCTTATCAATTGGGATCTCGGCATTTTTATAGTATAACCCGCGCGTCCGGTGATTATCATCCTTAACCATACCGCAGACCGGAATATTTAACTGAAGCTCCTCCAAAACACGAAGCGCAATATTAACCTGCCCCTTTCCGCCGTCCATCATAATCAGATCCGGAAATTTGGTAAAGCTTCCGTAGGCTTCCTCCATCCCCTTCTCCAAAAGCTCCCTGCGCTCCGCCTGCCCGTGCAGAAAACGCCTAGTGAGCACCTCGTGCATGGACGCGTAATCGTCCGGCCCCAAAACGCTTTTTAAGCGGAACTTGCGGTAATCGCTGCGGCAGGGCTTTCCCTTTTCATAGACCACCATAGAACCGACCGACTGGAAGCCGCTGATATTGGAAATGTCAAACGCCTCCACGCGCACGATGCCGGGCAGCCCCAAAAGGGCGCCAATCTCCTTCATTGCGCCGATGGTACGCCCCTCCTCGCGCTTGAGCTTCTCCTTGTCCTGTGTGAGTACCAGCCTCGCATTCTTAGAGGCAAGCTCCACAAGCTTTTCCTTCATCCCCTTCTGCGGAATCTGGATATAAGCCCTTGCCCCGCGCCTGCTGCCAAGCCACTCCTCTAAAACCTCCTTCTCCTCCACCGCACAGGGGAGCATAATCCGCTTGGGAATGTACGGCGTTCCGGCATAATACTGCTTTAAAAAAGCGGTTACAATCTGCGCCCTGGCATCCTCCGCGGCAATCCGCAGATAAAAATGCTCCCTGCCAATCAACTTCCCGCCGCGGATAAAAAACACCTGTACCACCGCGTCCTCTCCGTCCTTCGCCACGCCGATCACATCTCTGTCCTCATCGTTGGCGTCTGTCATCTTCTGCTTCTGGGCAATCTGCTTTATGCTGTTTAACAAATCCCGGTACTCCGCCGCCTTTTCAAATTCCATCGCCGCAGAGGCCGCCGCCATTTTCTCCTCCAGCTCCTGCATGATTGCCGTATATTCCCCGTTTAAAAAACGAACGGCGCGCTCAACGCGCTTCCCGTATTCCTCCTTGGAAAGATAGCCCTGGCAGGGGGCATGACACTGCCGGATATGGTAATTTAAGCAGGGCCTCTCCTTTCCCGTATCCCTGGGCAGCACCCGGCTGCAGGTGCGCAGACCATAAAGCTTATTCAATAAATCAATCGTATCCTTCACTGCCGAAGCGCTGGTATACGGCCCGAAATACCGGGATTTGTCCTTTTTGAGCTGACGTGCAAAAAGGACCCTTGGAAAATCCTCCCCCAGAGTCACTTTAATATACGGATAGGTCTTGTCATCCCGCAGCATGGTATTGTATTTCGGCCTGTGCTCCTTAATCAGATTGCACTCCAAAACCAGCGCCTCCAGCTCCGAATCGGTTACGATATACTCAAACCGAGCGATCTGCTTTACCATCTGCGCCTTTTTGAGCCCCTCGTTGTGGCTGGCCTGAAAATACTGGTGCACCCGCTTCGTCAATGACACGGCCTTTCCGATATAAATAATGGTATCCTTTTTGTCATGCATAATATAAACTCCCGGCTGATCCGGGAGTTTTTTTAATTCCTCTTCCAAACAAAACATCACTGCTCTTCGTCCTTACCGCCGCCAATGGCTATATCAATCTGTTTTCCTTTTACCGCTTTCTCTGTATTCTCCTCCACGGGCTCCGGCAGGCCCTTAAGCTTGCGGAAAATCTTCATAAATTCCTTCCCGGTAATCGTTTCATGCTGATAGAGATAATCGGAAATTTTGTCTAATACCTCCCGGTTTTCGTTTAGCAGCGAAACGGCCTTTGCATAGCAGGAATTGATGATCTTAAGAACCTCTTTGTCCACCTGCGCCGCTGTTTTCTCCGCACAGTTCATCGCCGCACGCCCGTCTAAATACTGGCTCTCTATCGTAACCAGGCTCATCATGCCGAACTTCTTCGACATACCGAACCGGGTAATCATAGATTTGGCAATATTCGTCGCCTGCTCGATATCATTGGCCGCGCCGCTCGTAACCGACTGAAATACAATTTCTTCTGCCGCGCGCCCCGCCATAAACGTCGTTATCTTGGCCAAAAGCTCTTCCTTCGTATCCAGAAACTTCTCTTCCTCAGGCGTCTGCAGGGTATAGCCCAACGCCCCCATCGTACGCGGTACAATCGTAATCTTCTGTACCGGCTCCGTATTCTTCTGCAGGGCCGTTACCATCGCATGGCCGACCTCGTGATAGGATACGATGCGTTTCTCCTTATCGCTCATCACGCGGTCCTTTTTCTCCTTGCCGCCGACGGCTACCAGCTCAAAAGCCTCAAACAAATCCGCCTGGTTGACAAACTTGCGCCCGCTCTTAACGGCAATAATCGCCGCCTCATTGATCATATTCGCCAGATCCGATCCCACAAGCCCTGCCGTCGCAAGGGCCAAGGCATCCAAATCCACGGATTCGTCCATCATCACATCCTTGGCATGTACCTTTAACGTCTCAAGCCGCCCCTTTTGATCCGGCCGGTCTACAATAATCCGCCGGTCAAAGCGCCCCGGACGCAGCAGCGCCTTATCTAACACCTCGGGACGGTTCGTCGCCGCCAGAATCAAAAGCCCCTTGGACGTATCAAATCCGTCCATCTCCGCTAAAAGCTGGTTTAACGTCTGCTCCCGCTCATCATTGCCGCCGCCGTACCTGGAATCCCGGCTCTTGCCGATTGCGTCAATCTCATCTATAAAAATAATGCACGGCGCCTGCTTCTGCGCCTCTTTAAACAAATCACGTACCCTGGATGCGCCGACGCCGACAAACATCTCTACAAAATCCGAACCGGCCAGCGAGAAAAACGGCACCTTTGCCTCTCCTGCCACCGCCTTCGCCAAAAGCGTCTTACCGGTTCCCGGAGGGCCCACCAAAAGCGCCCCCTTCGGAAGCTTGGCTCCGATATCCAGATATTTCCTGGGATTATGCAGAAAATCCACAACCTCCTGCAGGCTCTCCTTTGCCTCGTCCTGCCCCGCCACGTCCTTAAACGTAACACCCGTCGATTTCTCCACATAAACCTTGGCCGTGCTCTTGCCGACGCCCATCATGCCGCCTCCGCCGCCCATGCGCCGCATCAGAAAGGCGAGCAGAATCCACACCAGCGCCAGCGGAATGACAAAGCTTAAAATATTGTAAATCCAGGTGGAGGTATTGTCCGGGATATAGCCGAAAATCTCAACGCCCTTCTCCTTTAACAGAGGGATCAGCGCTTCGTCGTTCACCATGCCCGTATAGTAGGTCTGCTCGTACGAAGAACCCTCCTTGGGCTTTTGTGTGATGTTGATCTGCGTGCCGGTATATTTGATGCTTTCCACCTCTCCGGCTTCTACCTTTTCCAGAAACTCCGTATAGGAAATCTCCTGGTTGAACTGCTGGCCGACCTTATTGGATACAATGCTCATGATGAATAATACAAAGAGCGATACCATAATAAAGGACATCACCATCTGGCCGTTTTTATTATTGCGGTTATTATTATTCTGTTTATTTGGTTCCTGATTGTCCATAATTTCCTCCGTGCGGCAGCTTTTGCGCGACAGGGCGCCAAACTGCATATTGAAAAGCGGCTGTTTTGTTCATTGGAAATGCCGCTCATGTATATTATAGGTGTTGGGAAGGGTAAAAGCAATATGGAGATCGTGAAAATTTCTTGACTTTTTCTAAATATTTTGTGAAATGTAACCTCTGTCCCGTTACTTTTTGAGCACTCCAACTTCAAATAAGGCTTGCCAGGTATTCTAAATGATGATAAAATCTGGGTAAATAAAAACCAATTCAAAAGCAGGGGGTAAATGAGATGAAAGAAAAAGTAATAAGATGTATTCTGACTGTTCTGACAGGGATTTTGACTGCCGTTTTGTTTACGGCGGCAGAGCCTGTGCGGGCAGAAGAGGCGGATGAAGTAATCACCGGGGAGTGCGGTGAGGATGCGAGATGGAGCTATGAAGATGGCGTGCTTACGATTTCCGGAAGCGGGGCGATGACGGCAAGCAGTGATACCTACCGTTCTTCCATCTGGAAATCCTGCGGCAAAATAACGGAAATTGTAGTAGAGGAAGGGATCACTGAAATTGGTTCCTTTATGCGATTGGAATTGGAAAAGATTTCTCTTCCGCAAAGTCTGGAAAAGATTACAGCTCTGACATTCTATGGCTGCACAAATTTAAACGATATTTCTATACCAGACAATGCAGTCACCCTTGAACGGGGCTGCTTTTCAGGGTGTACCAGCCTGAAAAAAATCAGTCTGCCAGTTGGAATGAAAGAAATTGCTCAGAGCTGCTTCTCCGATTGCACAGGATTGACAGAAATCACAATCCCAGATGGGACGCTGCAATTGGGAGACGGCTGCTTTTCCGACTGCACCTCACTTACTAAAATCCATATTCCTGACGGAATGCTGCAATTTGGAGGGCGCTGCTTTTCCGGCTGCACCTCGCTTACTAAAATCCATATTCCTGACGGAATGCTGCAATTTGGATGGTACTGCTTCTCCGACTGTACCTCGCTTCTTGAAATCAATATGCCTGACAGTATTACCGAAATTGGCCAGAGATGCTTTTCTGGCTGTAAGGGACTTGCAAAAATCACCGTTTCGGATAATATTACAACCATTTCTAACGAATGCTTCTATGGCTGCAGTGGGCTCACAGAAATCACGATTCCTTCTAAAGCTACAGAACTGGGTTCCCGCTGTTTTTATAACTGTCTCTCCCTTCAATCCGTACAGTTTCCGGAATCCTTAATCACCATTGGAGAAGAAGCCTTTGGCAACTGTGCCGGGATACAGAGTATCTCTCTAAATTCCTCTCTGGAAAGACTGGAATCCGAAGCTTTCCGTAACTGCACAGGATTGACGGAAATCACACTGCCTCCATCCTTAACGTTTTTTAACAACCCATTTTCTGGCTGCAGCAATCTTTCTGACGTTTTTTACAATGTCCCTAACGTGGATAGCTATTCAAAGCTGCTTAACGGCGCCGGAAGCGCTGACAATTTGATTACATTGACACTGGGCGATGATGTAAAAACGCTTCCTGACGGATTCTTATATGACAGCAAGTATGTATCTAAAATAAAGGGCGGCCGTTCCCTGACAGGTATTGGAAAAGAAGCGTTTTTTAGATGTTCGAGCCTGACAGACATCACTCTTCCAGACACGGTTACCATAATACCGGAATATGCCTTTTGTGGCTGCAAATCGCTGAAAACGGTATCGCTTCCCAAAGCAGTAACCTCTATCGGAATTTACGCATTTTCCGGATGTACCGGGCTGGAATCCGTTGTTTTCCCTCAGACGCTGACATCCATTGGCTATCTTGCTTTTTCCGGATGCTCCAGTCTCTCTTCCGTTACTCTGCCGGATACCATAACGGAATTGGGCACTTCTGTTTTCCAGAACTGTACATCCTTAGAAGCCTTCCGGTTTCCCCAGGCGCTGACTTCTGTAAGTAACGGTATATTTGCAGGCTGTACGAAGCTGTCTTCTGTTATCCTGCCGGATGCACTGACCGGAATAGAAGATTATGCATTCGACGGCTGTACCTCTCTGACAGCCCTTACCCTGCCCCAGTCCCTGACTTCCATCAAAAGCAAAGCTTTTACCAACAGCGGCCTAAAAAACATTGTAATTCCGGATTCTGTAACATCCATGGGAGGCTATGTATTTGAGAGATCGGAAGAGCGTCGTGTAGGGAAAGAGTGTTCTCTACTGTGT
>CANDKL010000134.1 GCA_947385255.1 uncultured Roseburia sp.
TACACCATCAATTCTGCTTTTTCAAGTCCATTTCTCATATTTTCACTATCTTTTTTTGCAGATAACCCGTTTTTCTCTCCGGCAAAACCAAAATCCAAAAGCAGGTCCTCCGCCGAAACCACAATGCCCGCCCCCTGGCGGATCAGCTCATTGCAGCCAGCGCTTAAGACGTCGTCTATCCTGCCCGGCACGGCATAAATTTCCTTTCCCTGCTCCAGCGCAAAATCCGCCGTAATTAAGGAGCCGCTTCTGCTCTTGGCCTCTACGACAATCACAATATCTGAAAGCGCACTGATCAGGCGGTTTCTGGCCGGAAACTGATTCACGGACGGCTCGGTGCCCGGCGGATACTCCGACAGGATACCGCCGCCCTCGGAGAGAATGCGCCGGTACAGCTCCTGTCCGCCCCTCGGATAGCAGACGTTTGCGCCGCAGCCTAAGACGGCATAGGTGCTCCCGCCGCCGCGGATTGCGCCCCAGTGCCCGAACGAATCAATGCCTGCCGCCATGCCGCTGATAACTGCCGCACCGCAGCGCGCCAGACATTCCCCCAGCTCTAAGGCCGCGGCCCTTCCATAGGAGGAGCAGGCACGCGCTCCCACAATCGCAGCAGTCTTCTGCCCCTCCTTTGGCAGGCTGCCCCTGTAAAACAACGCATAGGGACAATCCGGCAGATGCTTTAGGCGTTCCGGAAAGCCCTCCTCCTCCAGTGTAATCATGGAAACCTCCGTTTTTTTAAGAATTTGTACCTCCTGCTCCAAATTCCATCCCTTCCTGCTGCCGCAGATCGCCTCCGCCAGCCCTGCGCCGATTCCCGGAATCCGAATCAGCTGCTCTTTGGACCATTCATAAGCCTCCTTTGCACTGCCACAATATTCTACTAGCTTCTTCCGTTTTTTATTCCCGACTCCCGGTATCCGGCACAGCCAGTACTGATATTTTTGATTTTCCTCCATCTTTTACTCCCAATATTTTTTATCCTGTATCCGGTAGCAAACAGCCTCATTTAAGTGATCGTCCCTGATTTTTTCACTGTCCTCCAGATCGGCAATTGTCCGCGCCGTTTTTAAAATCTTATGATAGCCTCTGGCAGAAAGTCCCATTTTCTGATAAATCAGCTTCATGTACTTTTGCTGGCCGCTGTCCAGTCTGCAGTATACGGCCATATCTGCCGGAGGGATCTGGCTGTTTGCACAGATTCCCGTCTGCAGGTAACGGCTCCTCTGCCGCTCTAAGGCCGCCATGACGCGTTCCCGGATGGCTGAGGACGGCTCATTTGCCCCACCCCCGGTCAGATCGTCATAGCGAAGCACCGGCACTTCCATACAGATGTCAATCCGATCCAGAAGCGGCTTGCTAACCCTGCCCAGATAACGGGCGACCTCTGCCTCCTGGCAGCTGCAGCGGCTGCGGTCCGGGTAATAGCCGCATTTGCAGGGGTTCATTGCCGCCACCAGCATAAAATCAGCCGGATAGCAGAAAATACCGGCCTGGCGCACCAGAGTAATCTGCTTGTCCTCCATCGGCTGGCGCAAAACCTCCAGCGTTGATTTTTTAAATTCCGGCAGCTCGTCCAAAAACAGCACGCCCTTGTGCGCCAGGCTGATTTCACCCGGCTTCGGAAGACTCCCGCCTCCGGAAAGCCCGCCAGGGCTTATGGTGTGGTGCGGCATCCGAAACGGCCGTCTCTCCATCAAAAAGCCCTCCTTGGGCAGCATACCGCAGATACTGTATATTTTGGAAACCTCCAGCCGCTCCTCCTCGCTCATCGGCGGCAGAATGCCGGGAATCCGCTTTGCAACCATGGTCTTCCCGCTGCCCGGCGGCCCAATCATCATAAAATTGTGCATTCCGGCCACCGCGACCTCACAGGCGCGCTTTACCGCCGCCTGCCCGTTGATTTCCGCAAAATCCGGCGCCCGTTCCAAAACGGCGCCGGCCTCCGGAAGCCGGAGGCCCTTTTCCTGATACGGCTTTCCGTTCAGATACCGCACCAGCTCCTTTAGATCCTCCACCGCCCAGATATCCACCCCCGGAATGCATTTTGCCTCCTCCCGATTGAGATGAGGAATCAGGCACCGTTTGATTCCAATCTCCTTTGCCATTGCCACAAGGGGCAAAACGCCGCGGATCGGCTGTACGGCTCCGCTTAAGCCGATTTCCCCCAATACCAGCGTATCCTTTAACGCGTCTGCCGGGATCACCCCCAGCGCCGCCAGAACCGCCACGGCCACGGGCAGGTCAAACCCGGAGCCGGATTTTCTGACGTCAGCCGGCGACAGATTGACCGTAATCCGCTTCGCCGGGATCCGATACCCACAGCTGTGCAGCGCCGTACGCACCCGTTCCCTGGCCTCCCTGACCTCCGAGGAAAGAAAGCCCACCATTTCAAACACCGGCAGCCCGTCGCTGACGTCCGCTTCCACACGGATGCAGACGCCGTCCATGCCGCGCACAATTGCAGTCATTACCATACTGTACATATGAAATTCATCACTCCCTGTAATAGATAAAAAATGGGATTTACGCAGCAGAATTGCTGCTTAAAGATAAAAAGATGGAATCATTATAGCACAGATTCCATCCTTTTCAAGGCTATTTTAAAAATAAATCATATCAATTTTTTATCAAAACCTCTTTCCCTTCAAAGGCAAAGCCATATTTCCGGATTCGATCGCCAGAGATTCCCCGGTTCTCCAAAGCTGCCTGATATTGCTGTTCTTCAATCTGTTTCAGAGCTGCATCAGCAGTGTCCTCCAGAGCTTTCTCCTCTCCCGAATCCCTGACCTTGAATTCCATGATTACGGCATTGTCCGTTCCGTTCTTCGGCTCCATCATCACATCATACCTGCCAAAGCCGCTTTCCCGGTTGGAGGTAATGACGTAGCGGTCTGCCAGCTCCACGGCCAGCCCCAGCACAAAGCCATGGTAGAACCGTTCCGGCTGCGTCTCCATGGAGGGATTTCTTCCGCTGTCAAAATAGCTGAACGTGGCTAGGGCTACACGGTTCATATAGGCGTTCATGGACGTTACGTCATCCTGAAGCAATGCCCTGATAAAGCTGTTATAAATCATTCCCGAGCCGGAAAACCATTTCCGAATCATTTTCCGAAACATAATCTGTACTTCCTTGTTGGTCAGCGCCAGCTCATACAAATCTGCCCCCGTGTCTTCATTGAATTCGTAGCCCTCCGCTTTCAGGTAGCCGCTTGCCAAAAACAGGCTCCAGATGGCATTCTCATCTACGTCTAGCTGGTCAAAAATAATCTGTTCATCGACTTCCTTGTACAGATGCTCTCCCTTAAGCAGGTTCTCCATGGATATTTTTATGTCTGCGCTTCCCTCCCGTATCAGCTTATCCGCCAGGCCGTTGCTGCTGGTGTTGGCCCAGTAGGTGGAAAGCCGTCCTGTTTTCAGATAGTTTATGATGGACCAGGGGTTGTAGATATCTCTGTATTTTCCAAAGGTAAAACCGTCATACCATTTTTTAACGTCAATACGCTTATCCTGCATCCCATACTCGTCCAGTGCGGTAAATACCTCTTCCTCTGTAAACCCAAAGCAATCTGCATACATCTCAGATGTTGATGTCACAACTGTCAAATGGTTCAAATCAGAGAAAATGGATTCCTTGCTTACCCTCGTAATTCCAGTCATGACCGCCCGCTCCAGATATGGATTTGTCTTGAACGTCGAATGAAAAAGGCCTCGGATAAATTCTGCCATTTCCTTCCAATAACCGTTCACCCAGGCTTCCTGAAGAGGGGTGTCATATTCGTCCAGCAGAATAATTACCTTTTTCCCATAGTAACCCGCCAGATAACCGGACAGATTTTTTAAGGAATACGCCGCTTCGGAATCCGTCATTCCTGTCAAGGTCCTACGAAAAAGCTCCGTTTCGCTTTCCTTCAAGCTTCCTTCTGCCAGCAGGAAATCATACTTACGGTACACCTCTTTGATAAGCATGCAAGTCTTTTCCCTTGCTATGGCAAAGGTATTCGCCTTTACATCCGCAAAGCTTAGGAAAATGACTGGCCAGGTTCCCTGAAGATTGCGGTACTTCTCGTCCTTCCATATAGACAGCCCCTCAAAAACCTCTCCCTGCCCAGCATGCTCTATGGAAAGAAATCGCTCCAGCATGTTCATATTCAGAGTCTTTCCGAATCTGCGGGGGCGGGTAATCAACGTCACTTCATCCCTGCTTTCCCACCACTCTCTGATAAAATCTGTTTTGTCAATATAAAAGATGTTTTCCATGATAAGCTTCTCAAAGTTTTGAATCCCTATCCCTACGGTTCTCGCCATGGTAATCTATCCTCCGTATTCCAAGCATCCATACCCGTCCTCCTGTTCGCCCTCCGTCTACCCCTGCTCAAACCTCTCCCGCAGCTTCGAAAGAGCCTTCTTCTCGATCCTGGACACATACTCTCCTGTCAAGTTAGGGCTAAAAAATTTATGTAGATTATCCTTTATTGCTCTTTTTATGATCCCGCTCAATCCGCAACAATCGAAAGCGATTTCCCTTTCGATATCCGAAACATCTCATTCTTCTGCTGAACCGAAATTTCATAATAGTCTGGTCGCTATAAACCGAATTGCGAAACCAGTCTTCCTCGTCCGAGGCTGGCGTATACTTTTTATATTCCAGTCCATCGTCCAGACCAATGCTCTCCCAGGATTCATGTCTCACAAATTTGTCCAGGGTTCCCAGAAGCAAAGCATATTCCTCTTTCTCCAAATACTCTGCTCCATATTCTTTTTCCAAAAGCGTACAATCCAGACGCGTCCCTGCATAGCGCGCTTTCAGACACTCATCCCGTTCCAGGCCTATCTGTTCGCCAAAGCATTCTGCCAGATATGCCGGACGATATACAGAAATAACGGTATATTCATCCCCACCGCATTCTATACAAAGCCTGCGGTCTGAATAGACAGCCGAATCAAAAGATAACAGAGGTTCCTGCCGCACTGCTGCCTCCGCCACTGCAGTAGCCGCCATGTCTTCCTCCCCCATCCAGTAGGAAATTCCATAATCGTGCATCGGCTCCAAGTCCCAATAGGGTTCTGTCCTCATCTCCTTATCCAGAGCGATTCTGAAGCGGCTTAATTCGTCTGACCTGGGATGGTGCCTTAAATCTCCCAGATTCAATTCCTCTGTAATCTTACATTTATAAAAATCCACAATCTTTCTGATTTCTCCTTCTTTCTGGCTTCTCACCAGCTTGAAGCACTGCAGATTAGCCCCCAGTCTTTTCAGAAATTCCTCTACACTTTGAAACTGCCCATACAGCGATCTTTCATTCAAAATAAAATCCAATCCTCACCACCCCAAAATCACATCCAGATCTTTCTCGATCTGGTCAAACAGCCCATCCTGCTGATTCTGTACATGCCCGTCTTCATCCAACAAAATCTCTACCGGTATGCTTAGCTTCTCCTCATTTTGCTGGAAGAAATAAATCCGCACTTTATCATTGCTTATCCGATCACTTCTGACGCACCGCCGCAACCCGTTAAAAATATGGTCGCTATGGGTCTCCATCACCACCTGCAGCCCCTTCCCGGCCAAAAATATCAAAAACTCCGTCAGCTCGCACTGGCCAGATGGATGTAAATGAATCTCCGGATTCTCGATAATCAGGATATCACCCTTCCCACAGGAAAACGCGGCAATAATAATCTCCGCAATATAGCTGACGCCTGTCCCAACATTTTTCGGCCTGATATCCCTTCCGAGTTCCCGATTTCTATAGGACACCCGAATCAGTTCCGTCCCCGGAATCTCCTCCGCAGTCACCCGGTAGCCTAAAATCCGCTCCAGCCAATAGTCCACCTGGCCACCCAGCGTTGTCTTTGTTGTATTGTCATAAATGAACCCCTTCTCCCTTATCTCCTCGTCCTTATGTCCTGCCAGATAGAAAAAAGCATATTCACACCGAACTCCGATTTTATCCTTCCCCTCCAGAGATTTTTGGTAAGTATCCTCCACGCCAATTCTATCCGCCGTCAGATAACGGACATTTATTTCATCCGGAAATTCCGTTCCAGCTCTTTTCTCATACTCATCTTCAAAAATCTTGCTGTATGAGCAATCCCTTCCCAAATAATCATACAGCGCCTCCAAAGATATTTTTTTGCTTCCCGCAATCCAGTTTTTTACCTCATTGACGGTTCCGATATTCATATACTTTCCCGCCAGCGAACTGGCGCTGTTCTGGTACAACGCCAGAATAGCCTGAATTACCGTGGATTTGCCGGTGGAATTCTTTCCTGCCAGCAATGTAAAATTGGAAAATCTTATTTCCGCTTCCTGAAAGCACTTAAACCCCTGTATCCGAATACAGTTCAGCATTTATCGCAACCTCTCTTCTATGATATCAAAATGTATCCTGATGTTAGCTATATTTACCTTATCACTTCCAATCTGTTTCCAAAGCCACTTGTCCCAGGCAGTCTTCTCCAATCCCCACTGTACCTCACATCCTTTTTCCTGGCACATCCATACTACATTATATAAATAGCTGAGTACCTTGGCCTGTCGTTCCTTCCCCTTCTCTCTCTCCAATCCATAGTGTACCCTCATCTCCCAACTTAAAAGCTCTCCAGTTACTTCTCCGAACGCATCCGATATTTCCTTTATCCACTGGCTGTCCTTTTGTAGCACAAGTATTGCAGTCCGGTCCAACAACTGTTGCAAATTCAGAATTTCTCCCCATTCCTCCTGAATTTCTCCCATTCGCGCAAAACGGCACATCAGAATCCGCAGTATCATATATTGCCGATTTAAGGAAACTTTGCTTAAAAATGCCGAAAATCCCCAAAGCGTTTGCTCTAGCTTGGCCAAACGCCGTTCCAAATCTTCTCCATATAATTCGTTCCTGATACCCTGTTCCCTGGTAAAGTTCCATCTCTCAATATAGTTTCCCATCTGCATATGCATATAACGTGGTGTCGTATATTCGATAATCTGAAAGGAAAATCTATAATCGTATAACCAGGATGTCATCCTTGGAAACCGCTGTTCCATCTGTTCTATTCCAAGTCCAGCCAATTCCGGATAGAATTCAAGCTCTCTGACAGGATAATGTCCTTCCAGGAACTCAATAAGACACCGTAATCTGTCATCTGCCTCTAAGATCAGCAGGCTCCCGTTCTGCCTCTCCGATACATAGACAGCCGGCAGGGCCAATCCTAATAAGATGATTTCCAGTATTTGGGAAATACGTTCTATCTTCGTCACCCTTTTCATCAAAGGAGCCATCGGAAATACAACCTTCCTTTCCTGATACATCTGATATATCTGTCCGACAGATAATTTCTTTTCATAGCTGTCAATATAATTGCCGGAAAATTTTTCCATATAGACCTCTTTAGGCTGCTTTTTACACAATTTGATATTCGCCTCTGATACCACTATTATTATACCGAATTCCATTATCCTTTACAACCCAAAAAAATAGAAGCAACACAGGGGCTGCCTTCTATAAGCTGCCCCTATTACTCCTTACGATTTATCCCTGCTCAAACCTCTCCCGCAGCTTCGAAAGAGCCTTCTTCTCAATCCGGCTCACATAGGACCGGGAAATGTGCATTTTTTCTGCAATTTCCCGCTGCGTCACCGATGCGCGGTTGTTTAACCCATAGCGCATCTGCAAAATCATCTTCTCCCTATCGTCGAGCACATAAGGAATCAGCTCATACAGCCGCAGAATCTGCCGCTTGAGCTCTAACTGCTCCACCACATCCCTGTCGTCGCCCTCGAGCAGATCCACCAGCTGAATCTGGTTGCCCTCTTTGTCCGTACCGATTGGCTCATACAGTGAAACCTCCCTGGAGCATTTTTTCTTAGAGCGAAAATACATCAGCAGTTCATTTTCGATGCAGCGCGCCGCATAGGTGGCCAGCTTGCTGCCATGGTTTTCCTGATAGGTGGAAACCGCCTTAATCAGCCCGATGGTTCCGATGGAAATCAAATCCTCCATATCCTCTTCCGCGTTCTGGTACTTTCTGGAAACATGCGCAACCAGGCGCATATTCCGCTCCACCAATATCTTTTTTGCTTCCGGGTCTCCCTCTTTCCACCGCCTAAGATATTCCTTTTCTTCTGTTGCATTCAGAGG
>CANDKL010000135.1 GCA_947385255.1 uncultured Roseburia sp.
CCGGACATCCGTGTCCGGCAATTCCTGGGATCGTATGTGACTGTTAAGAGAGGCTAAATTCGTTTACAAGGGCAAAAGCAGTTCCCTCTGCCAAATCCCCTCCCCGGCGGATACTTTATTCCTGCCCGCCCCAAAAGTAAAGCCGCAAAATCGCCAGTTTAAAATTCACATGACTTTTTCGGCATCTTATGGTAAAATAGATAAAAAACAACCCAAAATAAATGACTTTATACTGCAAATTGTGCAGAGAACGGAGGATGTATGGAGCGAGGACAAAGAAAACGGCTTTTTAAGAGGGCGGCCGGCCTACTGCTTTCCCTTGCGGTATGTGTAAGCGGAATAAGCATTTGGCCCGGAGGAGAGACGACAGCAAAAGCCGCGTCGAATGCGGTTTCGATTGCCAGTGCGGAAGATTTGGCGAAGATTGGAAGGGATGCCAGATATCCGCTGGACGGAGACTATGTGCTTACGGCAGATATTGATTTGGGAGGTATGAACTGGACGCCGATCGGAGGCGCGTCCGGGCCGCAGTATGCGCTGGTAAGCGGAGAGCGCGTTTTTTCCGGTACGTTTGACGGCGCAGGGCATGTGATTGACGGGCTGACCATCCGGTATGACGGAGGCGGCAGCGGACAGAGTACGAATGTGTCTGGTTTGTTTGCCATGATTGGCAGCGATTCGGCTTCGGACTATGCGGAGGTAAAAAATATAAACTTTTCGAATGTATCCATTACGCATACGCTGGGAAGGGGCGATACCATCGGGACGCTCTCCGGGGATGTAAACGGCTATGCGAGAGTGGATAATATTGCGGTTTTAAGCGGAAGCATCCAGGTAAACAACAAATCCGGGGATTTGATCGGCGTCGGCGGCGTTGTGGGGCAGACGCGTACAAACAGTACTGCAACGCAGATGACCAATTTGTACAATGCAGCGTCTGTAACGGTCGATCCGTCAGTCGGGAATACGCAGGAACGGTGCGGCGGTATTTTGGGGCGGATTCACCAGCAGGGTACCATCGGCAGGCTCGCTTCCTGCGTCAATGTGGGGACCGTGACGTTTAAAGGCGCTGTCGGCTACGGGATTAACGGCTACAGCTCCTCAACGGACGCGGCGGCCAATACCGAAAATATTTCCAACTGCTATTATATCACCGGAAGGGCAAAGGATTTCGGCGCCTCGAAGGGGGTTACGGAGGCTGTGCTTGCCAGCGAAGCTACCGCAAAAACGCTGGGAGAGGAATACTGGGCAGTTTCCAATGGGAAGCTGATGCCGATCATCAGCCAAGGCAAGGTGGTGACGCCGATTCCTGCTCCAGAGTTTGCGCAGGGCGAGTCGGCGGCAGCCGTGACAAAAAGCTTTACGCTTCCGCTTTCCTTTGTATCTGAGGAAGGGGAGGAAGCGATTACATGGACGAGCTCGAATACGGATGTCATTTCCATTGACAGCAATGGAACCGCTTCAGTTGCGGGCGTCCTTGCCGATACAAACGTAACGCTGACTGCCGTGACCTCTGTTTCCAAACGGACAAAGACGGTGGAGGTTACGGTACGTTCGAATCTGACGGTTACGGTGGACAAAGAGTATGCAAAGCCGGGTACGGCAATGACGGCATCCGTGGAGAACGCGCCGGCGGGAGCCTCCTTTACCTACTCCTGGAGGGTGGGCAAGTCCACTGTCTCCGGTACAGCCTCCTATACGCCGAAGACATCGGATCTGAACCAGTTTATTACCGTAATGGCATCGTTAAACGGCGCTTCCGTAGGCGAAAAAAAGATCTACTGCAGTAAGCTTCCGGTCGTATATATTGATACGGAGGACGGATACGGGATTACCAGTAAGACCGAGTACAAGGCTGCTTCAATGCGCGTACAGGGGAATGATACGTTCAACAGTGCGACGACCTCGCTTTATGACGGCGGTGTTTCCATCCGCGGGCGCGGCAACAGTACCTGGAATACCGGCTACAGCAAGCTGCCGTACAAGCTGAAGCTGGACACCAAGACCGATCTGTTCGGATTCGGATCCAGCAAGCACTGGGCGCTTCTGGCAAACTATATGGATGAGTCTCTGATCCGGAATACAACGTCTTATGACCTGGCCGGAGAAATGGGAATTACGCCGCATTTGAAATCTACGCATGTCGAGCTGATTTTAAACGGAGTGTATGCCGGGAATTATCAGCTGGTGGGCAACGTCCGGGTAGACAAGAGCCGTGTGAATATTTATAACTGGGAGGATCTGGCGGAGGATGCGGCCAAGGCCATCGGAAAGAAAGAGGGCATTTCCGGTGACGCACGCGATGCGCTGGAGGATTACTTAAACGAGCATATGGAGTGGATTACCAGTGATCGTGTGCAGTACAACGGCAAGACCTATCGGATATCGGACTATTTTACGGATTTACCGAAAAATGAGGACGGAAGCCTCAATACCTCCGGCGGATTTTTGTTTGAGCTGGATGAATATTTTGACGAGGTTTCCAAGTTCAGAACGAAAAACGGGGTTCCGATGATGTTTAAGAGCCCGGAATTTGTTTATACAAATACAGAGCTGTTCCAGTCGGCCCAGAATTTTATACAGGCGGTAGAGGACAGCGTCTGGGCGGATGATTTTTATACGACCTATCAGGGGGAACGGAAGCACTATACGGATTTGGTTGATATGGATTCCCTGGTTAATTATCTGATACTGAATGAGTTTTACTGGAATACGGAAACGATGAAAAAGAGTACGTATATGTACAAGGATCTGGACAGCAAGCTGGTGATTGGGCCGCTGTGGGACATGGACTGGACCTCAAACAGCCAGATCAGCGCCGGAGAGACCAACAGGCCGACGGAGTGGATGGTAAATAATTGTGCCAATAAAGGCTCTACGCAGAGCAAATCCTGGTATGTCGCGCTGACGAAGGATCCGTATTTTGTACAGAAGATGTACGAATGCTATATCAGAAACCGTCAGAATTTTGAGGACATTGTAAAAACGGGCGGGATTATCGATCAGGATATTGCATATCTGAAGGAGTCTGCCGAGGCAAATTACAACCAGCATTATATGATGCACCAGTCTCCGTTTGTAACGGAGGCAGAGCGCCTGCGGACGTTCTTAAAGGAGCGCCTCAGATGGATGGATAAGCAGTTTGCGTCCTTAGATACGCTGCTGAAATCTCTGGGGAGATACAGTGCATCCAGCCAGATTTCCGTAACGGCAGATACAAGCGGCCGGTCGTCAACCGTATATACCGCAGCCGTTACAAACAGCTCGGCAAGAAAGGTTGGATTTTATATTAACGGCATTTTCGCAGGGACGGTGGACGTATCCGGCGGGAAGGCGGTTCTGACCGCATCGGATACTTATCTGGATAAGGTAAAGGGCGCCGTCAATATTGTACAGGTCAGGGCGATGGATGCATCGGGCGGCCTGCTTTCAGGCGGCAGTGTGAATCATTATACGTCATTTACAAAGGATTTGGCCGCGGAACCGCTGACAGGCCAGGTTGCAATCCAGGGACAGGCAAAGGTGGGCTCTGTATTGCGGGCGGAGCTTACCGGTGCAAATTATACGGAAAACCTGTCCTGGCAGTGGAAGGCCGACGGAGCGGCTATTGACGGTGCAAATGCCGACAGTTATCTGCTGACAGAAGCAGAGGAAGGAAAACGGATTACCGTAGAGGTGACCTCCTTAGAGGCGGACGGAAGCCTGATTAGCGAACCGACGGAGGCTGTTGTGAAAGCAGTGGTGGAAAATGACCATATCGTAATCCATCAGGTATACGGCGGAGGCGCAAATGATGGAACGCCGGTGTCGCACAGCTTTATTGAGCTTCATAATCCGACTGACGCCGAAATCAGCTTAAAGGGGTATTCGCTGGGCTATCTCTCCGGCGGGAAGAACGGTACGGCATTAGAGGAGGTAAAGCTGCCGTTAAAGGATTTGGCAGTACCTGCGCATGCTTCCTACCTGATTCGATGTGAGGCGCAGGACGACACCACGCCGGAGCTGATTACGCTGCGTGTGGAGGTGTTTGATCAGGAGTGGACACAGAGCATTGACAACAAACGCTATCGGCTGATTTTATACAATGGCGATACCCGAATAGACGGCGTATCGGTGAATGAAGGCGATGTAGAGGGCGCGGCGCTTGCGGACGGAACCATCAGCAAGCAAAAGGCCATCCGCCGGAAGGGATTTGCGGATACCGATAACAATTCCGCCGATTTTGAAGTGGTGAGCTATCAGGGGGCAGATGCAGACAAGGTGGAGGCAAACCGGCCGAGAAGCCTTGCAGACGGCGCATGGGGCACAGGCGGCGAGAATCCGCCGGGGCCGGCTGAGCTTTCCGGGACGTTTTCGATTCGCGGAAATGCGCTTATCGGCGCAATTTTGTACGCCGATGAGGCAACAAACAATACAGGGGAGCTTTCCTATCAGTGGAAAGCAGACGGAGCAGATATTGCCGGCGCCACAGGGGCCTTTTATGAGGTCACAGAAGCCTGCATCGGAAAGCGGATCTCGGTAACCGTTGCCAGCAGCGTGGAAACCGGAAGCTTAGAGGCGGTTCTTAAGGACACCATCAAATCCGCAGCGGCGCAGAATGACCATCTGATCCTCCATCAGGTATACGGCGGCGGCGGAAAGGGCGATACGCCGGTTTCCCACAGCTTTATTGAGCTGTATAACCCGACGCCATGGGATGTGGACCTGGAAGATTACCGGGTGGAATATCGGTCAGATGGAACGGAGGCGGCACTTGCGCTTTCCGGCAGCATCCCATCCGGGACGTCTTATCTGATACAGTGCGCGGCAGAGGAAAACGGCGGCAGCGTATATACGATTTTAAAATCGGACTGCACATGGGATCTGCAGATTGCAAACAAGCGCTACCTCGTCATCCTGAAAAAAGGGGAAACCCAGATAGACGGCGTTTCTGTCAACGAAGAGCCTGCAGAGGGCAGTGCGCTTGTCAATCCGGAGGGCGACGAAATTATTTCGAAAAACAAGGCTGTCCGCAGAATCCGGTTCGTGGATACGGATGATAATGCGAAGGACTTCGAGGTGCTCAATTACAGTAAACTGCCGCAGGAGCTTCTTACAAAGGTCGTTCCGAGAAGCAGCGCAGACGGTGTGTGGGGCCTTGCGATCGAACCAGTGAAGCCGGATCCGGAATTGGTGCAGAGCTTAAAGGATAAAATTGCAGAAGCGGAAGAAATTGACGGAAATCAGTATACGGAAGCATCCTATGCAAGGGTCATGGACAGAGTAGCCGAGGCCAGAACAGCGCTGGAAAACGAAAAGGCTTCTCCGCAGGAATTGCAGACGGCCTTGGCAAACCTGAAGGAGGCAATGGACGGCCTTGAGAAGAAGGCGGCTCCGGATCCAAAGCTGGTGCAGAGCTTAAAGGATAAGATTGCAGAAGCAGAGGGAATAGACGGCAGCAGGTATACGGAAGAGTCCTATGCGAATGTAGCGGCTCAGCTGTCCAAAGCAAAAAATATCCTCGGAAAGGAAACGGCATCGGATCAGGAGCTGCAGGAGGCGTTGACAAATTTGCAGGCTGCGATAAGCGGGCTTAAGGAAAAGCAGGCGCAGAATCCGAATGAAAATCCGGGCGTTTTGCCCGGCGGCGATTCGGTAAATCCGGATCCGGTGCAAAAGCTCCCGAAGGCAGGAAGTAAATTCAGGGCCGGAAAGGCGTGGTATCAGGTGACAAGATCGGCTGCATCGGGCGCATCGGCGGCCTATCTGAAGCCTGCGGCTAAAACATATAAAAATGTAACGATTCCGGCAACGGTAACCTGGCAGGGGATTACTTATCAGGTTACGTCCGTTTCGGCGAAGGCGCTGAAAGGAAATAAAAAGCTGACGGGCGTTGTTGTTGGGAAAAATGTAACAAAGATAGGGGCTTCGGCGTTCGAGGGGTGTAAGAGCTTAAAGAAAATCACGATAAAGTCGAAGACACTAAAAGAGGTTGGGAAAAATGCACTAAAAGGCGTTCATGCAAAGTGTAAGATTAAGGTGCCGGGGAACCTGGTGAAGAAGTATACGGCGAAATTTAAAAAGAAAGGGCAGAAAGCGGGAGTAAAGGTTGTGAAGTAGGAGTTTGGGTTTGGTAGCCGTTCAGTCTGGGATAGCATAGCTGCAGGCTGAGCGGCTGTTTTTTATTCCGGCATTTTTACCAATCCGCAGGTGAACAGGGATTTTGAGAATTCCTCCATCCCGTCCTCCAAGCAGAAGGCGGGGAAGAAAAAGATCCCAAACGCGCAGCGTCCTATTAAATGCAAAAGTAATTGAATACTACGCCACAGTCCTGCTTTTTTGTCCACAGTAAATTCCAAAACCTGCAAGGACAGCGGTCAAGCCCAAAACGAAAACCGCCATAACCGGATAGCTGACACATATGCCGAACAGATGAAACATTTTAAATCCCCCAAATACTTCCTTTATCAGTGTGACATTTGCCAGTCCAAAGTCAATCAGAGGCTGGAACCTCTGTGTGACAGTATCACCCATTGCCGCCAGACCTACGTTAATAAACAGAATGGCAAGACTTACCCCCGCTGTACTCATCTGGTTTTTCATTCGTGATGAAATAAATCCAATGATAAAGCTGTAAACTGCCCCTGTGAAAATAATCCATACTGCTCCGACTACAGCAAGCTGCCACGTCTGAAATCCAAACATGGATTTTGCATACGTTGGAACAGATTGGATTGCAGCGTTCCAGCCATGCAGGCTGGCATGTGGAAGAAATCCAAAAATAAAGGTTGCTTCTACATAGATCAGCGTCACAGTAACAGATGCAGCCAATATACTGAGAAGCTTTGCTGTGACGATTTTCCGTCTGCCACTTCTGGAGCTTAAAATCAGATGATCCATACCTGTTGACCGTTCCACGGCAAATACCGGGGCAATGATAAACGTCAGCGGGATAAACAACAGGAACTGCATCATATGTTCGCCCCAGTTGACAAACAGATTCTCCCACAGCAGGATATTGGCAAATTTCGGTTCACCAAGTGCAGTCAGTCTTTTTAAAGAATTGGAAAGCTTTGTGTACACAAATGTATTCTGTTTCCCCTGCATTTCAAGTTCAGCTAACTTTGACTCTAAAAGCGCAATTCCATACGATTCCTCGATGCATTCCGGCGGCGTCCCGTTCCAATATTCGTCTACCCTTTCCGTAAATTCATTGTATTTTATTGCCAGCATTGTTTCAGGCTGGTCTTTGATGCTTCTGGCAATCATCCGGGAATCTGTACCATAACGGGCGCTTACTTCTTCATATATTTTTTTTGCCCAGACAGCCTTCCCTTCATCAATCGTTCCCTCATAGTCGGCTGCAAGTTCCTCATAAACACGATAACTCTCGCCATTTCCAATTAAGAACATGGAAGTCACGAAACCCATTAAACTATAAAGGATAAACAGACCTACAAGCAGACTTATCGTTTTCTTATTGAGCAACAACTTTCTAAATTCAAAATAAAATAATGACATCACACTGCCTCCTGACCTTTCTGGGCATTCACCAAATTGGCTCATTGCCAACGAAAATTAAAAATATACAGATACGCATCTTCCAGATTCGGTACAGCCTGCACCGCATTGTCCGCAGGTCTTGATTTTGCAATTACCCGTACTCCATAAACCCCCGTTCCCATTGTGACAGAAATGCCTTTCAGAACCTTCTTGTCCTTATAGCTTTTTTCTATATCTTCAAATTGCAATTCCATAAATGTTTCCTTTCTATTCTATACTTATCCCTACCTACCTTGGCGCTCCGCCTCCCCGCATTGTCCTTGTCACTTTTACCGTGGAAAAATCTGCCTGATTAAACTTTCCGACACTCAATGCAAAGAAAACCGTTCCGATAAGAATCGTAATCATAAGCCCCATCATCGGTGTTATGATAAAGCCATGAATATCAAATGCCATTCCCTCCTGCACGAGTTCGAAAGAACTCATTTTGTATGCTCCGAGTCCAATATACCTGAAAATAGATGTCACATAGGTAAGCGGATTCAGATATACGACTGGCAAAAGAAAACCGGGCATCATCGTAGTCGGTATATATGCGCCGGAAACAAACGTCAGCGGCATCATAA
>CANDKL010000136.1 GCA_947385255.1 uncultured Roseburia sp.
CGAGCACAAGTGTAAGCGAGAGTACATCGACGAGCGCAAGTACAAGCGAAAGTGCATCAGCGAGCGCAAGCGCAAGTGCGAGCACAAGTGTAAGCGAGAGTACATCGACGAGCGCAAGCACAAGTGAAAGTGCATCAACGAGCGCAAGCGCAAGTACGTCGACAAGCGTAAGTGAGAGCGCAAGCACAAGTACGTCGGCAAGCGTAAGTGCGAGCGAAAGCGCTTCAACAAGTGTAAGCGCAAGTGCAAGTGCGAGCGCATCAGCGAGTGTAAGTGCAAGTATCAGTGAGAGCATCAGCGCAAGCCAGAGTGTAAGCGCATCAGCAAGTACAAGTGCAAGTACATCAGCAAGTGCGAGTGGATCAGCAAGTACGAGCACCAGTATCAGCCAGAGCACGATTGAATCGTTAAGTGCAAGCCAGAGTGAGAGCATCAGCGCGAGTCAGAGTGTAAGCATCAGTGCCAGTGTATCAGCTAGTACCAGTGCAAACCAGAGTACAAGTGCATCAACCAGTGCAAGTACAAGCGTATCCGCAAGCCAAAGCGCAAGCATAGCTTCCTCTGAGAGCGCAAGTACCAGTGCCAGCGCCAGCGCAAGTATCAGTGCCAGCACAAGCACGAGTGAATTGGCAAGTGCAGGTGCAAGTGAATCGGCAAGCATCAGCACCAGCGAAAGCACATCTGCCAGCACGAGTGCAAACATCAGCACAAGCGAAAGTGCATCCGCAAGTACAAGTGCAAGCATTAGTACCAGCGGAAGCGCATCAGCCAGCACCAGTGCAAGCACAGCTTCCTCTGAAAGCGCCAGCACCAGTGCGAGCCTGAGTACATCTACCAGCACCAGCTTAAGCATAGCAACGGATATTGCGAATACGCGGCCTAGCAGGAGCGAATCTGAAAATGCAGGCACATTAGAACCGAATGATACGGGAAGCACAGAGACAGCTACAGTAACGCCGCCGCCGACAGCAGCGGCAGCCCCGGCAGTTCCGGCAACGCCCGCAGCTCCGGCAGCAACAACAACTGCAGCAGCGCCGGCAGCAACAGGTACGGCAGCTGCAGATAACACAGCAATACCGGATGATGCAGTACCGCTTGCAAATCCGACGGAAGACAATACAGACCTTGCAGAATTAGCGGATGACGAAGTGCCGTTAGCTGTAACGTCACAGGAAGAAGATACAGGCCTTACAGAAATAGAAGACGAGGAAGTACCGCTTGCAGCAGTCGGAGAACAGGAGCAGCCGGCAACGCACGGATTCTGGTGGTGGATCCTTCTTATTATTGCAGCCGTTACCGGCAAGACCGCTTACGATAAGAAGAACAAGAAAGGAATCTTTGCCGAAAAGGAAGGTACGAATCATTCCGGCGGTTCGAACAGATAAGCATTAGACGGAAAATAACAAAAGCCAGTGGCCGGCCAGGGCCGGCCGCTGGTTTTTAAACAGACAATTTGGGAGAGTGTTTTGTCACAAAATATAAAAAAAGGTTATACAATCAAATGTAAGCTGATATACACAAGTATGATTTTGTTCTTATACATATTGGGGAGGACAATTCCTCTGTATGGTATTGATACATCCGTTTTTTCACACCAGTCTGTCAATGCGGAAGAATTGCTGATGCAGACGATTGGCGGGGATATTTACCGTTCCTCTGTGTTTGCGCTCGGGCTTTCTCCTTATATGATATCCATGATCCTTGTACAGATTGCCATGGCATTTAGAGATAACAAAAAAAGAGCAGCCGTTTCTCCCAGGAAGATGAATCGGATATCGCTTACGATAACACTGGGAATAGCGGTTATTCAGGCATTGTTCCATATACAGGAGCTTAAATTTGCAGTAACAGGAGAGCAGCTGCTGCTGGCAAAAACGGTTTCCGCTCTGGAAATGGTGACGGGCGTCATGCTGGTTTTATGGCTGTCTGAGCGGAATACAAGATACGGATTTGGCGGCAGAACTTCATTGATACTGGTTAATATTTTGGACGGAATCATTACAACGCTCAGCAGACAAAATCTTAGGAATCTGGCAGTTCCGCTTCTGCTGTCAGTTGTAATGGTAATTGTAATCACGATTATGGAAAACACGGAAAAGCGTATCCCGGTACAGCGCATTTCCATACAAAATATGTATGCAGATAAAAATTACATGGCAATCAAACTGAATCCGGTAGGCGTTATGCCAGTGATGTTTTCTACAGCCTGTTTCATGCTGCCGCGTCTTGTCGTAACAGGGCTCGGCCTGCTGTTTCCAACTCATCCGGATATCATCTGGTGGCAGGAAAATCTGACTTTGACCAGGCCGCTTGGAATTATTGTCTATATTGTAATTTTATATTTGCTTACCATTATTTTTTCCATGGTATTTATCAGCCCGGGAGATTTGACGGATCAGTTTTTAAAAAGCGGGGACAGTATTGTAGACTTGCATGCGGGACGAGATACCAAGCGCTATCTGACTAGAGTGATGCTCAGGCTCGGATTTCTGAGCGCTACCGTTATGGGCGTATGTCTTGGCGGATCCTTGGTTTTACAGATGAACGGCGGCATAGACAGTTCGATTGGGATGCTTCCGTCGTCAGTCATGATGCTGACCGGTATATGGTACAATATTTACCAGGAGTCGGTTGTGTTATGGGAGTATGACGCTTACCGGCCGTTTATTTAGGAGGAATCATGTTACATTTTATTCCAGCCTGGTACCAGCAGGGGAAATGGTGTGAAAATGAACAGAGCTGGTACGCGAGGCGTATGCAGACGGAGTTTGACGATACGGTTAAGCAGATACAGCTGTTTCACCGCAGCAAGGCATTTCCGTATCAGATTTTGCTCCTTAGCTTTACGCCGAATTTTCGTCATTTTCTGCACAGACAGGGGGTATTTCACGCGCCGTACTGGTCATGCTTTGATGCGATTCAGGGAATCCGGAAAAGAAAGCCGGTGGTGTTTTCGTTTCACGATCTGAATTGGCCCGACGGGATTGAGTTTGTCTATACTTTATTTGTCATAACGGCATGGCTTTCCGGAAAAAAATATGCGCAGATTGAATTTGGAGAGGACGGAAATCCAATCCGCGTGGAACTGTATCAGGACGGCGAAATCAGCCGCCGAAATATTTATGATGACCGGGGGTTTGTTTCTGCTACCGTTATATATAAGGAGGGAAAGCCGCTCTATGAGGATTATCTGACAGAGGATGGCATATGGAAGCTGCGCTGCTTTGAGGCGGACGGACATGTGCAGATCAATCCGAAGCAGGCGGAGTATCTGCTCTGGTATCAGGAGAAGGAGCAGATAAAGAAATTTTCCCGTCTTACATATGGCAGAATCCGTGAAGTGATTTATGAGGTTTTGGTTTCCTATTTAAGCCTAACGGATGAAGAGGATGTATTTTGCGCCGCAATGCATGAACGTCATGCTGCGCTTTTAGAGGAGGCTCTAAAGGGGAAAAGGAAGATATTGTCCTTTTTTTCAGACAGATATTTAGTCGGGAAGCATCCGGAGGCGTTTGAATTTGTGGGACAGGCGGATTATATTGTAGTAGATTCTAAGGATCATTTAGAGAAGATCCGGATGGAAAAAGAATTATCCATAGGAAACATGACAGATATCACACCTTATGATTCCAGGGTGGATTTGGGAATCAGCCAGCAGCTGACGGTTCAGAAAATATTGGTTCCGGTGGACGGTTTGGACGACGCAGTATTTGATGAGATGATAAAAGTTTTTGGTAATTATTTTTCGGTGAATAAAGACGCACAGGTGCATTTGTTTACCAGAAAAGCAGATTTTGGCTGGGATAATGAGCTTCTGGAGCGGGCAGGCAATGCGTTGATGCAGGCTGGGCTTACCGAAGGCTGGGCAAGAAAAGAAGCGGCAAAAAATGTGGCGGAAAATGATCTCGAAGAGGAAGAGCATGTATTGGTAAAGTTTTTTGTGGAGCAGTGCGTAAGCGAGCTGGAGGTCAGCAAGTGCATGAGGGAGCAGCGGCTGATCGTAGATATGCGGGAGGCTTCGGATTTGTATCTGCAGATTACGGCAATCAGTATGGGAATACCGCAGGTTGCGCGGACAGAGACAGAGTTTTTGGAAAATGGAAAGAACGGGATGGTCTTAGATGATCTGTCAAAGCTGCAGGACGTATTGGCCTATTATCTGGACGGATTAGCAAATTGGAATCGGGCAATGGTGTGTTCATATGAGATTGGAAAAAAATATACAACGGACAAGCTGGTAGAAAAATGGAAAGAGGTGCTTGACAGCATTGGAAAAGATTCGGGTACTGCAGTTAGGAAGTGAGGATTGGAGCGGAATTTATAAACTGCCGGAGAACATTGTGTGGGAATATGCGGAATCCTTTACAGAACAGGCAGAGAAAGCGTACGATCTTGTGTTTTTAGACAGGACGCCGCTTGAGGAAGAAATGGAACCGCTGTATCATGCGGCAAAGGCCTATACGCTTTTTGTGACGGAAAAAGCAGAGGTAAACGAGCGTGTGGAGTGGCTTTGCAAATGCAGAAATGCGGAGCATATTAAGACTGAGGATATTTTGGATTTTTTGAGTACAGAGATAAAATATTACTATTCGAAGCCTTATGGAGAAAAATGTCATATGACGGATGTGTCCATAGCTCATGGATTTACCGGAGCCGTGAAGTGGAACGGAAATTACAGTGTCGAATTGTGTGGAGAATATGGGGAAACGTTAAAGCAAGTGGCCTATTGGAGATGCAATATTTTTCTGGAAGAAGGAAAAACGATCGATTTATGGCTGGAATATGACAAGGATCCGGAGGTTTCTATTTCCCTTACGGTGAAATTATTTGTACGAGGAAGTATTTCGGAGGTTGCGGGGCAGTGGGAATTCAGTGAAGAGGAGTTAAAGAAGATCATTCGGATCGAACAGGAGCAGACAGAGGGGGTTCTGGCTGTTTCGCTGCATGCGAAGGGACAGGGAAGGCTTCGTATCATTGCGCTGCATGACAGAATATCCAGAGGAAGCCACGGCTACTTCTTGCCGGGCGGAGAGCGGTATGTGGCTTCAAACAGGGAAGAAATTTTCTGTTATTTTGATCCGGGAGACAGAAAGCCTCCTTTGAACGTTTATTTTTCCGGATATAAGACGGCGCAGGGGTTTGAAGGATATAAATTAATGAAAAAAATGGATTGTCCGTTCCTGCTTGTTTCAGAGCCTCGCTTAGAAGGCGGAAGCTTTTATATGGGGACAGAAGAGTATGAAAAAATGATGCAGGAGATGCTGAAAAAATACATGTCCGATCTGGGATTTACATCGGATCAGGTTATTTTTTCGGGGCTTTCCATGGGTACGTATGGTGCGTTGTATTATGGCTGTGATATCAGGCCGCATGCCATAATATTAGGAAAGCCGTTAGCAAGTATCGGAAACGTAGCTGCAAATGAGAAGTACCTGCGGCCAGGCGGATTTCCGACGTCATTGGACGTATTGATGTATTTAAACGGAGATACGGACGAGGCAGCGATAGAACGGTTAAATAACAGGTTTTGGAATAAATTTGATGTTGCTGACTGGGGGAAAACCAAGTTCATTGTTTCCTATATGATAGAGGATGATTATGATCCGGATGCATACAATCAGCTGATTTCACATGTGCAGTCGGAGGGCGTGCAGGTTTACGGAAAAGGAATCCACGGCAGGCATAACGACAATACTCCGGCAATTGTATTTTGGTTTTCCAGCCAGTATGAAAAAATTTTAAGGGAAGATTTTGGAAGGAAGGTTCGCAGATAAAATGGCAGGGCAGAAATGGACAATTTACTGGAATGAATATTCTTCGGATACCTATCTCTACGGATCGGAAATTTCCTACCATCAAAAAAACGATGTAGAATTTAAAAATAATCGGATGCCGCCCGGTACCATCATAAAGCAATGGTATTCCAAAACGAACTACCAGGCGCAAAGAATCGAACCGGCGCTGCCGATGATTGACGGGGAAAGCGTCTATCAGATTCGTATGGATGTGGAATGTCCCAAAGGGCAGGAGTGCCTTCTGCGCCTGCTGTTTTATGACAGATATGATGTGGAATCCGGCAGCATCATCCTGCGGGACGAGGTGACAAATTTCCGGTGTCCGCTTAAAACATACAGTTACAGGCTGCAGCTTATTAACGGTGGAGCAACACAATTCCACTTTCATTCGATTGTGATTCGGGAAATAACAAATGGGACAGAGGAAGAAGTTAAAACGATTCAATAAAATTTTACGCCGTATCAAAGGATACCAGGAGCAGACGGCGCAGCTTTCGGATGAGCAGCTGGCGCATCGGACGGTGGAATTTAAAGAACGCTTAGCGTCCGGGGAAAGTCTGGATGATCTTCTGCCGGAGGCCTTTGCGGCGATCTGCGAGGCGGATAACAGGATTTTGGGAATGATGCCGTTCGACGTGCAGATTTTGGGCGGGATTGCGCTTCATCAGGGATATCTGGCCGAGATGAATACCGGAGAGGGAAAAACGCTGACGGCGACGATGCCGCTGTATTTGAATGCGCTTACGGGAAAGGGCTCAATTCTGGTGACGGCAAATGAATATCTGGCATTGCGGGACGCGGAGGAAATGGGGCCGGTGTATCGCTTTATGGGTTTGTCTGTAGGCGCGGGCGCCCGTGCGAAAAAAGACGAACGCATTACAAATGCAGAAAAGAAAACGATCTATGCGTCGGATATTGTCTATACCACGCATGGCGCACTGGGATTTGACTATCTGCTGAATAACCTGGTAACGGCAGCCAGGGACCGTTTTATGCGGGAGCTGAATTATGTCATCATTGACGAGGCGGATTCGGTGCTTTTAGACGCGGCGCAGATGCCGTTAGTCATCTCTGCTTCGCCCAGGGTACAGTCTAATCTTTATGAGCTTGCCGATTTTTTTGTAACTACGCTTAAAGAAGACGTGGATTATAAAAAAGAAGAAAAGATGGTATGGCTGACGGAGGAAGGCATCCGGTATGCAGAAACATTTTTTCAGATCGATAACTTTTACGGCAGGGAATATTTCGAAATCAACCGCCATGTTACGCTGGCGCTCCGGGCGCATGCATTATTTGAAAAAGGAAAAGCATACATGGTTTCCAACAAGGGAGAGCTTGCGCTCTTGGACGGAGGCTCGGGACGCCTGATGCCCGGAGTCAAGCTGCGGGGCGGGCAGCATCAGGCGCTTGAGACGAAGGAAAAGGTCGAAATTACACCGGATAACCGTTCGGTTGCTTCGATTACCTATCAGAATTTATTTCTGTTATTTGATAAAATGTCCGGAATGAGCGGCACGCTGGCAGATGCGACGGAGGAGCTTCGGGACGTGTATGGCAGGGATGTTCTGATCATTCCGCCGAACCGTCCGCTGATCCGAAAGGATTTGCCGGATTTATATTTTAAGAATGCGGACAGCCAGTTTGAGGCGGCGATTGACACGGCGTTAAAAGAGCATCAGAAAGGGCGGCCTGTGTTAATTGTGGTTTCTACAATTGCGCAGACGGAGCTGGTTTCTGCCATTCTGATGGAGGAGCAGATTCCCCACAGCGTATTAAACGCAAACAATGCATTCTGGGAAGCGGATATGATACGGGAGGCGGGCAAAAAAAGCACCGTCACAGTCGCAACCTCCATGGCGGGGCGCGGGACGGATATCCGCCTGGAAGAGGGCGTTAAGGAACTGGGCGGGCTTGCGGTAATCGGTATCGGACGCATGAGCAATATCCGGCAGGAACGTCAGGCAAGAGGCCGTGCCGGAAGGCAGGGGGATACCGGGTCCAGCCAGTTTTTTGTGTCGATTGAGGATAGCGTGGTGGCGGACAACGGTCCGAAAAAAATGGAAGCATACATAGAAGGAAAAAAATGGATCAGCAGGCGCAGGGTGAAAAAAATTGTAAAAAAGGCGCAGGCTTTGGTGGAGGAGCGGGCTGTGCTGTCGCG
>CANDKL010000137.1 GCA_947385255.1 uncultured Roseburia sp.
TCCTGTAATTCATCTTCGAGCTTCTTGAGTCCCTGATACGTTAAGATATTTTTCTTATCCATACTATTCACCCTTCTTTTTATTCATTTTCGTAAAAAGCCTTCTCGAATTTGTCAAGATATGGCTGTTCTTTTATTGCTTCACTGACCCTGACAATCATAGTATTATACCCGATAGGTACTGCAATGTCAAGGTTTCCGGCGCTTTCCCAGCGCTTTTTAAAAGCGGGGATATAAATTTTTCTGCCGAAGCATATCTCATCCTTTCGCTCCTCCTGCTCCTCCAGATCAAGTATCAGATTGATGTCTGTGCCATCTGCACAAAGCTCCGCAATTTTCTGCAAAGCCTTAGGAAACACCTCTACCAGCAGGCCGTATTCCTCATACATATTATCCGTAAAGCCGGTAAAATATGCAGGACGGTCTGTCAAAATGACAAGACGGTTTAAATCCCGGCTCAAAAGCTCTGCCGCAAGCAGCGTATTCTGCACATCGCCGCCGTCAATTAGCATCGGTGCAAACTGCTCATAAGGAATTTTGCGCCGCTTCAAAATAAATTCGATAATCTCCCGTAGTCTGGGCAGATAAGGGTTGCCCTCTTCCTCCTCCGGCACATCCGTTTCCGCTTCCTCCTGCCGCTTCCACCGTATCAAAAGCTGCCCTAGCTGCTTTCTTAAGTATTGCAAAAAATATCCTGCTTCCGATTCAACCACACTCCGCTTTGGGGGGCATGCGCCCATTTTTTTCATTATATGCGCAGCATTGTCCGAACATGCATTTCCCGATGCGCTTCTATCCGCGCCCGAACTCCTCCTCAAACAGCTCCTTCAGCTCTCTGTAGCTTTCCACCTCATGAATCCTCCCCCGAAGCCTCGCCGAATGGGGATACCCGCTCGTATACCACGCGGCATGCTTTCTCATTTCCCGCACTCCGGTATATTCTCCCTTATACTCGATCAGCATCCGCGCATGCCGCAGCAGCATTGCGGCCCGCTCCTGCATAGAGGGCTTCGGACGCTCCCTGCCATGCTCCAGATAATACAACAGCTCTGCAAAAATCCAGGGATTTCCCTGTGCGCCCCTTGCAACCATAAACCCGTCGCAGCCGGTCTGCTGCCGCATCCGCACAACATCCTGACCGGTCAGCAAATCGCCGTTTCCGATCACCGGAATTTTCACGGTCTCCTTTACCTTGCGTATGATATCCCAGTCCGCCTTTCCGGAATAATACTGCTCTCTGGTCCTTGCATGCACCGCAACCGCTGCCGCTCCGGATTCCTCTGCGATATGTGCAAGCTCTGCCGCATTGACACTCCCGTTGTCAAAACCTTTCCGGATTTTTACCGTTACCGGCTTTCGGATTGCCCTTGCCGTCCTTTCAATGATCCGGCCTGCCAGAAGAGGATCCTTCATCAGAGCGGAGCCTTCGCCATTGTTTACGATCTTCGGAACGGGACAGCCCATATTGATGTCTAAAATATCAAACGGCAGCTCCTCGATCTGCTTTGCAATTTCTCCCATAATGCCCGGATCCGATCCGAATATCTGCAGAGAAACCGGATGCTCCCGCTCATCGATCGAAAGAAGCTCCCTGGTATTTTTATTCTTATACAAAATTCCCTTTGCGCTTACCATTTCCATACACACAAGACCCGCCCCCTGTTCCTTGCAGAGGATACGAAATGGCAGGTCTGTGACACCTGCCATTGGAGCGAGTATAAGATTATTGGGAAGCGTTACGTTTCCTATCTGAAGGGTATCCTTTCGGTAATTCATTTTTCCCGCCTTTTCTATTTCTGTTTTTCAAAAATCAGGCGCAGGCCCGATAAGGTAAGATTTGGATCGTAAATATCAATACATTCCGTTTCATTTGCAATAATCCGTCCAAGCCCTCCGGTCGCCACTACCTTTACATCCTTGTAGCCGGACTCTGCTATCATGCTGCGCACGATATATTCGGTCTGTCCAATCTGCCCGTAAACCAGCCCGGCCTGCATACTGCTGATGGTCTCCTGTGCCAATATGCTGGCCGGCTTGCAGATTTCGATTTCCGGCAGCTTTGCCGCATCCTGCCAAAGTGCTTTCGCGCTGATGCGGATTCCGGGCGCCGTAACGCCCGCCACAAAGGCGCCGCCCGCATCCACCAGATCGTAGGTAGTCGCCGTTCCAAAATCAAGCACCAGCACCGGGCCGCCGTAAAGCTCGTACGCACCCGCCGCATCTACAATACGGTCTGCGCCGATCTGCTTGGGATTTTCCGTTACAACCCGAATTCCGGTTTTGATTCCCGGCCCTACAATAATCGGCGTAATGTCAAAATATTTCACAATTGCGTTGTTCAATGAATGCATCACATCCGGCACAACCGACGCTGTAATTACATGCGTAATTTCTGTTCTGGCAATCCGGTTCCGCTCAATCATGTCAATGATGCTTACCCCGAATTCATCCGAGGTCCGCGGCTTCTTCGTGGTCATCCGAAAGGTGGTCAACAACGTCCTCCTGTCGAATACGCCAAACGTAATATTTGTATTTCCTACATCCATTGTCAATAACATCGTAATTTAATCCTCCTCAAATTCACCCAAAAAAATAAGCTTATAATATACCTGCAGCTCGTTCAAAAATTCCGCCTTTTCACGCTTTAACTCCTTGACCTTTAACACGCTGCCAATGTCATCATAGAGATAATCGCCTTCGTCCGCGCTTGTTCGAAACGTTAACTCGCCGTCCTCATCGAACAAAAGCTCCACAATGCCGCCCACATCCTCGGTAAACAGCACGCACATAATTTTCAGCTCGTCCTTTACCTCCTGCGGAAGCCCATAAAATTCCGGATTCAAATAAAATTTTTTCTCATATGCACTTGCCGCACACAGTACGGTCTCCTGCTGTTCCATGGCTTCTCCTTTATTGATACAATCCATTCCAATTCTGTCGGGGCTCTGCTTATACATATCCGTAGAGCCCCCGCACAGACACCTCTCCTGAGGAAACAGGCTCTATCCCCTGATCCGTTTCCACCATCAGCTCTCCGTGATCCGCAATGCCCCGCGCAATCCCGGTAAAGGGCTCTTTCGGGTCCAAAACGCGCACCTGCCTGTTTCGGTTTACAAGACAGGCATTGTATTCCTGTCGGATTCCGGACAAATTGCCGCTGGCACAGAAGCTGTCATAATATGCTTCAAACTGCCGCCACACCTCCCAGATCAGCGCGGCGCGGGATATATTTTTGCCGCCCTCTAAAGCAATAGAGGTTGCAATGGCCGCCGCATCCTCCGCAAAATGTTTATTGGAAACATTGATGCCGATACCGATTACAACGTAGTTAATCGTGTCGATTTCCGTATTCATCTCGGTTAAAATACCGCAGATTTTCCTGCCGTTTAACACAATGTCATTGGGCCATTTGATCCCGGCTGCAAGCCCGCAGGACTCTCTTACGGCCTTTGCCACTGCCATGGCTGCCACAATCGTAAGCATAGAGGCCTGCTTTGGCAAAAGCTCCGGCCGCAGCAGAAGGGTCATAAAGATACCGGTATTCTCCGGTGATTCCCAGGCGCGCCCGCGCCGTCCGCGCCCTGCCTTTTGCCTGCCGGCTACGACAAGCGTACCATGCGGCCAGCCCTCCTCCGCCAGCCGCTTCGCCTGTATATTTGTCGAATCTGTTACATCAAAATAGACAACCTCTCTTCCGGCCCAGACTGTTTTACAACGGCTTTTTAATTCCTCTCCGTTCAATAAATCCGGCGATTCCACCAGAAGGTAGCCTTTATTGGAAACGGCTTTAATCTGATATCCCTCTGCCCTGAGCTTTTGAATGCCCTTCCAGACGGCTGTTCTGGAAACGCCGAGCCTTTCACACAGCTCCTGTCCGGACACATAGCCCTGCGCATCCCGCAGCGCTGCTAATATCTCCGCTTTCAATCCATATCCTCTCCCAGCGTCGCATACATTACGGCCTTGATCGTATGCATGCGGTTCTCCGCTTCGTCAAATACCACAGACTGACGGCCTTCAAACACTTCATCCGTAACCTCAATTTCATCCAGGCCGAATTTCTCATGTACATCCCGGCCAATTGCCGTATTTAAGTCATGGAAGGCAGGAAGGCAATGCATAAAAATAGCCTCCGCTCCCGCAAGCTCCATCACTCTGCCGTTCACCTGATACGGCATCAGCTCGCGGATCCGCTCCGCCCAGGCCTCCTCCGGCTCTCCCATGGAAACCCATACGTCCGTGTAGATCACGTCTGCGCCCTTTACGGCCGCTTCCACATCCTCACACAGTGTAACAGACGCCCCGGTCTCCTTTGCCAGCTCCTTACAATATGCTGTCAGCCCTGCCTCCGGAAAATAATTCTGCGTCGTACATGCTGTAAAATGCATGCCCAGCTTCGCACAGGCCACCATCAGGGAATTGCCCATATTGTAGCGGGCGTCCCCCATATAGACAAGCTTTACGCCCTTCAGTCTGCCCAGATGCTCCCGGATCGTCAGCATATCCGCCAGCATCTGCGTCGGATGAAACTCATTGGTCAAACCGTTCCAAACCGGAACACCGGCGTATTTCGCCAGCTCCTCTACAATTTCCTGCCCGTAGCCGCGGTATTCAATTCCGTCAAACATCCGGCCGAGCACCCTTGCCGTGTCCGCGATGCTCTCCTTCTTGCCAATCTGTGAGCCGGACGGATCCAGATAGGTCACATGCATTCCCAGATCGTGTGCCGCCACCTCAAACGAGCAGCGTGTCCTGGTACTCGTCTTTTCAAAAATCAGGGCAATGTTCTTCCCCGCCAGGTACGCATGGGAAATGCCCGCCTTCTTTTCCTTCTTCAGCCGCCCCGCCAAATCCACCAGATATAAAATCTCCTCCGGCGTATAATCTATCAGCTTCAAAAAATGACGTCCTTTTAAATTCATTCCTTTATCCTCCTATCCTCGCATCCTTTTATCCATTCCATTCTGCTATTGCTTTTCTTCCCCCGCAATTTCTGTAAGTCCCTTGGCCAGACCGGCCAGCCCCTGAATCTCAGATGGAATAATAATTTTTGTCGCCTTCCCGTCTGCCGCCTTCGCAAATGCCTCCAGGCTCTTGAGCTGCAGCACGCCCGCATCCGGCGCCGCCTCCTTCAAAAACCGCAGTCCGTCCGCGTTTGCCTGCTGTATCTTAAGAATCGCCTCCGCCTGGCCCTCTGCTTCCCGGATCGTTGCCTCCTTATGCGCCTCTGCACGCAGAATTGCCGCCTGCTTCTCCGCTTCCGCATCCAGAATGGCCGATTCCTTTTTCCCCTCTGCTACCAGTATCGTCGATTTCTTTTCTCCCTCTGCCTTTAAAATTGCTTCCCTGCGCTCACGCTCCGCCTTCATCTGCTTTTCCATTGCATCCTGTATTGCGGCGGGCGGAATGATATTTTTAAGCTCCACACGGTTTACCTTAATCCCCCACGGATCGGTCGCCACATCCAGAGATGCGCGCATCTTTGTATTGATCGTCTCACGCGAGGTCAGCGTTTCGTCCAGCTCCAGATCGCCGATGATATTCCGCAGCGTTGTCGCCGTCAGATTTTCAATTGCCATAATCGGATGCTCCACGCCGTATGCAAACAGCTTCGGATCCGTAATCTGGAAGAACACAACCGTATCAATCTGCATCGTGACATTATCCTTGGTGATCACCGGCTGCGGCGGGAAATCCACCACCTGCTCCTTTAAATTAATCCGCTTTGCCACCCGATCCACAAACGGCCGCTTAAAGTGAATTCCGACGCTCCACGTCGTACGGTAAGCTCCCAGGCATTCCACCACCGCCGCATGCGCCTGCGGCACAATTTTCACACAGCTTGCCGCAATAATCAGCACAATTACAATCAAAAAAACCAAACTTATGATAAGCTCCATATCCCAAACACCTCCATAAAAAAATAGCAGTATGCCAGCTATATTCATACCTAACATACTACTACAATCTATTCCACTTTACAACTAGAAAAATACATTGGCTCCAATCAGCCTTCCCGCGTGGCCGCTTGATACGCTGCGGAAGGACAGTGCTCCGTTTGTATTATCCGTACCGTTAATCGCATCCCTTGCCGCCTGTAAGCAGGAGCTGTTTACACCGTTTGCCATCACGCGGGCAACACCGCCGTTTCCTGCCGGCGTAAACTGTCCGCCCTGATAAATGACGCCGGAAATGCTGCCCGGATAGCTGCCGCTGCGCACACGGTTCATAACCACCGCTCCGACTGCAACCATACCGTCATAGGAACCGCCGCCCGCTTCACACTGAATCAGTGCGCCGAGCAGTGTTACCTCGTCCGAATTTGCGGAGGCCGCCGGCTTCTTCGACGCCGCCTCTGCTTCCCGTGCCTCTTCTGCCTTCCGTGCTTCCTTCTCGACTACCTCCTCGCTGTTCAACGCCGTACCGAGGTTTAATTCTACGTTTACATATTCTGCGCTTACATAGGCAGTGGAATCGGATGTATATACGGCTACCCAGCCGTCGGTTCCCTCTGCCTCTTTATTTACCTTTAATCTATCTCCATCGGATACCGTCGTCACAATGCCCGCTTCCTCGTTCGGCTCGCTTCTGAGCCGGAGTCCGTCCGTATGCACCGTTGCATATAGGCTGCATACCTCGTTTGCAAGCTGGCTTGCTTCCTCTCCGTATACCAGATATTCATTCTTTACATATCCAACCGCATTCCCGGAAACGATTTTGGTCCATTCCCCCTCAACGGAGATGACCTCTGCCACGTCCCCGCGGTAGAACTTTCCTGCCAGCTCCGATTCCGCGTTCGGCTCCATACGGATATTCATATCCTCTTCTACATTTGCCATAACCATATTGCTCCATGCGGCATCTCCTGCTGCATCCGGTTCCTGCGGCGCTTCTGCATCTGCAGGCGCTTCCACAGCTTCCTCAGCTATCTGCTCCCCGGCTGTCTGCTCCTGCGCTTTTGCAAGCTCCTGCACGGTCTCAGGCTCCTGTGCCGCCACAAGCTCCTGCACGGCCTCTTCCTGATCTACCGCTGCCTCCAGTTGTCCGGCTTCCGCACGCCCTGCTTCGTCCTCCGCTGCCTGTGTCCCGGTCTCTGCCAAAGCAACCTTTACAGCCTCCGGATCCTCCTGCAGGACTTCCTCGGTACTGCGTGCCGCTTCCTTCGCTGCAAGCTCGCCCAACTCGGCCACACCGCCGATGACGCCGCTTACGGATTCCTCTGCGTCCTCCTGTACCTGCTGCGCTTCCTCGCCGCCTGCAGCGGTGTTATTCTGCACCCCTTCCGTGGCTGCCACTTCCGTATTACCCAGCGGAACCAGCTCCAGATCCTGCAGTTCTGCAACAATACCTGCCGTACCGTTCTTGCCCAACGTAACACTTCCCGTTACTTCCTTTGTGCTGTCTTCTGTGGATCCTCCCAATGCAGTGATTGTTGTCATAACCAATAATGCAGATGCTACTGTCATACGTCCAACCACTTTTTTGTTTCGATTCATCATTCAACCTCCAAAATATGTAATATAACCATAAAATGTGTTTAAGTTTTTTCGATTTGTTCACATTTCAATTCAGAAATATTACAATTATTACAAAAATGTTACGCCATGATAATAGCATAGTCATATATCTTTGTCAAGTCCTAATATTTTCTTAAAAAAATCTTTTGTTTTTAACGGTTACATTTCACGGGGTGGGGAAAGGGTTTTTCTAAAAGTCACGCCCAGAGCAGAATTCCCTTACGTCCTCTGACGCGCTTCCGCTCATAAAAAACGCAGCGGTACTAAGCGTGTGACGATTGCAGGCAATCGCCACGCGCTAAGGACCAGCGTTTTTTAAAGGTCCGAGGACGTAAGGGAATTCTGCTCCGGGCTGATTTTCGGCAAATACTGTCTCCCTCCTGCAAAGAACTGTATTTCACAATCCTTCAGGTATATCTGCTG
>CANDKL010000138.1 GCA_947385255.1 uncultured Roseburia sp.
TTCCAGCTTATTTAACAGCTCGTTCAGCGATTGCTGCCGAATGCCCAACAGATACGCCAGTTCCCTTGTCTTAATTTCCGGCTGGATTTTCAGCATGGCAAGGATTCTTCCCTGCCCCCGTGTCGGATCGGCAAATGGTCCTGACTGCGCCTGACTGAACATCTGTCGGCGCTTCATAAGCCATTGCAGCGTAGAGAGTTTTTCATAAATGGCTGTATATATACCATCCATATCATGCTCCTTTCATTTTTTGTACTGGTACTTGTATCTTTGCTCATTCCATATAATACAGGTACCATTCCAATTTGTCAATAGTACCGGTACTATTTTTTGAAAAAGATTATTTGCAGATAAAATAAAATCCATTTGGCATATGCCCGTTCATTACTGTAGCCTTTACTCTACTTCCGTTACGAATAACACTATTTTTCATATTCTAACCGCACAGGCGGCAAATTTTGCAAAATTTTTGAAATAGTACTGGACAAGCGGGGAACTTTGTGTTATTATAATTGAGCACGTTTAAGAAATGTGTTGCAGTTATGCACAGTGAGGACGGCAGAGTTTTATTCAATCGGCGTGTGGCTCAGCTTGGTAGAGCGCTACGTTCGGGACGTAGAAGTCGCAGGTTCAAATCCTGTCACGCCGATTCTTGGCAGGGGTGCCGGAAAGCTTAATTTCAAAAGCTTTTCGGTTCTTTTTTTATTTTTAGAAAACATTGAAAAAGTAAGCCTGCCACGTTATAATTTGGGTATAAAGATGAAGGAGGGTGTTTTTGTGAGAACAGCAAAAGGATGGGGAAGGCGGTTGCTTGCCATTCTGCTGGTACTGGGAATGGTTTTGGGGACATTCGACTGGACGGCATGGGAGGTGCAGGCGGCAAACGCGGTTCCGCAGGCAGGAGCAGAGCAGGTGGAGCAAAGAGATCCTGCAGTTATTACGCTGCATACGCTGGGAGGAACGATTGCTTCCGCAGTGCAGGGGGAGGAGCCGGACAGCAGGGCATGGACACAGACGGGGCCCGGCGTATACCAGCGCGTGCTGAACAGCTACCAGCGGCTTCCGAACCCGATTGCCCCGTGCTACAGCGATCAGGTGAAGTTCGCGGGGTGGTATGACAGTATGGAATACACAAACCGGGTGGAGGATGTGTTTGTGGAAAGCGGCTCAAAGACGCTGTATGCCAAGTGGATTTACCTGGATGTCGTTGGAGAAAATGACAATATGTGGTTTCGATACAGCTTGAGTGCTCAGGGGAATATGGTAGATATCCGGGGGAAGGATGGCGAAATGAAGGTCAGGACGACCTATAATGACGGCGGCTACGGCTACTACTGTAAAATCGGCCAGCCTGCACAGCCTATAGAGAATGCGGTACAGGTGGCGCTGTCTCTTCCGTCGCGGGCAGGAGAAAGTATCTTCCATAAAGCAGACAGTACCCGCGATATTTATATTGCACCGCTGGTTACCATAGACGGGACCTATGCTACAATGCATTATATTGTGGTAAATACCGGCAGTGAGGATGTTGCCAATTTCAGCTTGGGATATGCTGCGGATATTATGATAGGCCACGATGATTATGCCATTGCGTCGATTCATCAGGACGAGCAGAATAACAGCACCTATATCCAGATGAAGGAAGCGGGGGAGTCAGGGAAGGTATTCCGTTTATATGTCAGAGGGACGTCGTACGGCATTACAGATGTGGATCGGCTCTGGCTCGGGTTATATAGCAACAACACGTATATGCAGCATATTTTTGGTGAGAATACGACCCCTACTACGGGCGGCGATTCTGCGTTTTGCTGTTCCTGGGTGAACCGCACAATTCCGGCCAATTCTGCCTCTATTTGGAGTGTGAAGCTCGGTGTGGGGGAGCTGTCCGAAATGGGGGATTCCAACAATACCGTCATATTGGATGCAAACGGCGGCGTATTCCGTGACGGCAGCGAGGTCAGCAGCCATTCCGGGAATTCCATTCCGGTTGGAAGTCTGGAAACCCCGACCCGTATCGGGTATGAATTTGACGGATGGTACTTAGAGCGCGAGGGAGGAACCAGGCAGACCGGCAGTTTTACAGAAAGCATTACGCTGTACGCACACTGGAAGGAAGCCATCTACGACCTGATCAACGATACCGTGGTGCAGTCGGAGGATAATAGAACGGTTCCGAAGGAAACGGCGGATATCGTGGTTCATTGCGGTGATGCTGCGGTCGGACGGGAGGAAACGGCATCGGATATCATAAGGCAGGGGCAGGCGCTTTCGCTTTCGCTGGAGGTTACAGACGGCTATTATCTGCCAAAGAGCATTTATGTGGATATAGAAGGTGTAGAGGGTACGGTGCACCTGACGGAGGGTACCGGATATCAGTACCGTTTGAACAATGACCGGACAACGGCGGAAATTACGGTTTTGCCGGAATATTTGACCGGAAATGTGGTTGTCACTACGATTGGGCATCCGCTTCCGGCGGAACGCCCGCAAAGCGTGACAGCTATGGCGGAGGACGGCACAGAACGTGTGGAAATATGCCTGGGAGAAGAGCCGCCGGTATTGCATGCGGTTGTGGAGCCGGAGGAGCTGCCGGATCATACCTATCATTATCAGTGGTATGAGAATTCGGAATCAAGTAATCAGAACGGCGGCAAAATACCGGGGGCAGAGGGTGTTTCTTATACGTTCCCGTCGGGCCGGGCGTTGGGGGATTACTATTATTACTGTGTCGTGACATCTGAGCGCAATAACGGACAAAAGGCAGTTTTGACCTCAAATGTGGTAACGGTGCATGTGAAAAAGGCGGCTCGTACCGTTACGCTCGAAGACAGGGAGGAGACGGTAACAGGGGAACCCATTTCAATCGGAGAAGCGGTGGTGACGCCTGAGGTGCCGGACCGGAATGTAATATCCTATGTGTATTATACAGACGAAGCGTGTACGAGACAGACGACAACGGCTGCGCCGGAGGACGGCGGTTCAGGGGCTTTGGAAGTGGGCGGAGCGCCGTCTGCGGAGGGGACGTATTATGTAAAGGCAGCCGTGCCGGAGGATGATACCTATGAGGCTGCCGAAAATACGCCGCCGGCCAGGCTTATCCTAAGGCCCAGGCAGCACAGGGTAGAGCTTCTTGTCCGTCTGGACGATGCCGAATGGGAGGAGCATGGCAGAGCGTTTGCCCTTGTGGATACGGACGGAAATACAGTGACGGATTTGGAGCGTGTTTTGCCCGGCACATACCGGATTTATGAGATAACGGAGAACGGATCGCAGGAGGAGGCAGAGGCCGCAAAAGCAGATCCTGTGGAATCAGGGACAGATACCGGGGTTGAGGTTGTTGTAGGCGACCGGGATGTGCAGGCCGTAGTCAATTATTATACGGTAGTATTTTACAAGGAAGGCGTCCCGTACGGAGAGGAGACGGCACAGAAGCCCCAGATTGTGCTTGCCGGACAGCCGGCAGCAGAGCCGGAGGATCCTGCGCCGCTTCCGGGGTATGCATTTGAGGGATGGATGACCGAGCCGGACGGTGATACCGCATATGATTTTGCGGCGCCGGTAGTCCGGAAAACGGAGCTTCACGCCAAATGGAGCCTGGTGGAGCTTTCTTACCGGGTCGAGCATTATCTGCAGAATCGGGAAGGCGGTTATACGCTTACGGATACGGAGGAGCTGCACGGAACAATCGGCGAGGAAAAAAGCGCAGAGGTAAAGGAGTACGAGGGCTACCAGGAGGACGAACAGAATGAAAACAGGATCCCGTCCGGAGCGGTTACAGCGGATCGGGAGCTGGTGCTTAAGCTGTATTATAATGCAGTGGAATATCAGATTCACTATGAGCTGGACGGCGGCCGTCTGCCGGAGGGGAAGGACAATCCCGCAGTATATACGGTCATCAGCGATGATATTACGCTGAATCCGCCCGAAAAGGAGGGTTATGCCTTTACTGGCTGGACGGCACCCGGTGGAATCTTCCCGCAGAAGGAGGTTGTGATTTCGACAGGAAGCACGGGCGACCGGAGCTTTACGGCAAACTGGGAAATCTTAGAGCTGCCCTACCATGTGGAGCATTACCTGCAGGAGCCGGACGGCAGCTATACGCTGCGCGAAACAGAAGCCCTTACGGGAACCTTCGGCGAGGAAAAGACGGCGGAGGCGAAGGAATACGAGGGCTATCAGGAGGATGAGCAGAACGAAAACCGGATTGTGTCCGGAACTATCAGGGCGGACGGAGCACTGGTATTAAAATTATATTATAACCTGATTGAATATCAGCTCAGCTATGAGCTGAACGGAGGCCGTCTGCCGGAGGGAAAAGAAAACCCTGCGGTTTATACCATTGCCAGCGAAGCAATTACCTTAAACAATCCTGAGCGGGAGGGCTATGCGTTCGCCGGCTGGACGGAAGGGACGCGAAATGCCGCGCAAAAGGAGGTTGTGATTCCGACGGGAAGCACGGGCGACCGGAGCTTTACGGCAAACTGGGAAATCTTAGAGCTGCCCTACCATGTGGAGCATTACCTGCAGGAGCCGGACGGCAGCTATACGCTGCGCGAAACAGAAGCCCTTACGGGAACCTTCGGCGAGGAAAAGACGGCGGAGGCGAAGGAATACGAGGGCTATCAGGAGGATGAGCAGAACGAAAACCGGATTGTGTCCGGAACTATCAGGGCGGACGGAGCACTGGTATTAAAATTATATTATAACCTGATTGAATATCAGCTCAGCTATGAGCTGAACGGCGGGCATTTGCCGGAGGGAAAAGAAAACCCTGCGACTTATACCATTGCCAGCGAAACGATTACCTTAAACAATCCTGAGCGGGAGGGCTATGCGTTTACCGGCTGGACGGAAGAAACGAAAAGCGCCGTGCAAAAAGAGGTGACCATTCCGACGGGGAGCACAGGCGATCGAAGCTTTACGGCAAACTGGGAAATCTTAGAGCTGCCCTACCGCGTGGAGCATTATCTGCAGAATGCCGCGGGAGGCTATACACTGCGGGAAACAGAGCGGCTGAGGGGATGGTTTGGCGAGGAAAGAACGGCTGAGGCAAAAGAATATGCAGGCTATCTGGAGGATGAAGGGAATCCGGACAGAATGGCAGAGGGCGTCATTTCGGCAGACAAAGAATTGGTTTTGAAGCTGTATTATGTATTGGAGGTATATTCGATCGGCTATCGGCTGGACGGCGGGCGGCTGCCGGGAACCATACTGAATCCGACATCCTATACGGTGCAGAGCCGAACGCTTACCCTAATCAATCCAATCCGGGAGGGCTATATGTTTACCGGTTGGACAGAGCAGGGAGGGAATATGCCAATGCAGACCGTTACGATCCCGACGGGAAGCACGGGCAGCCGCAGCTTTACGGCAAACTGGGAGGCACGCACCGATACACCCTACTATGTGGAGCATTATCAGGAAAACCCGTCGGGAGACGGCTATTCTCTGGCAGACAGAGAGCAGCTTGTGGGAACGACCGGAGCTGTGGTTACGGCACAGGCGAAGGAATATGAGGGATATACGGAAAATACCGGACAGCCTGGCCGTCTGGAGAGCGGGACAGTCAGTGCGCGCACGCCGCTGGTGCTGCGGCTTTATTATGACCGTGAAACCTACGTGATTACCTTTCTTGTAGATACGTCAAAGGCTGACGTGCATGGAAGGCTGGTTCAGACACTGCGGCACGGGCAGGCCATTGCCAAACCGTTTGTCACGCCAAAGAAAGGCTATGCTTTAAATGAACAGTATGACGGATGGGACAGAGAGGTTCCGGACAATGCCTGGGGCACGGCGACCTATACCGCGCAGCTTCACATCGGCGGAATGGCGCTTGCAGAAGCAGAACGCAGCATTACAGGCACTGATACGGACACCTCGGATCCCCAAAGCTCCCAGTTTTATCCGCTGATGCTGCGCGCCTATGGACAGAAGAAAAGCATCCGGCTGAAATGGCATAAAATCAAGGATGCAGACGGCTATATCCTGTATGGCTCGAAATGCGGCACGGACATGAAGCGTATCCGCACCATCAAGAACGGGAAAACGTCGTCCTGCACCATGAAAAATCTGAAAAAGGGTACCTATTATAAATACCTGATTGCAGCCTACCAGAATGTAGAGGGCAAAAAGCGGATTATGCTCAGCTCCAAATCCGCTCATGCCGTTACCGACGGAGGAGCATACGGGAACCCGTCGAAGGTTACGTGCAAGCCGTCAGCGGTCAATATAAAGGCAGGAAAGGCAAAGACGCTAAAGCCCTCCTATCAGGAAACGAAAAAAATAAAAACCCACATTGCAAAATTCCGCTTCCATTCGGATCAGCCGAGGGTGGCTTCCGTCACCAAAAAAGGAAGGATAAAGGCAAAAAGCGCAGGAAGCTGTAATATTTATGTATATGCGCAGAACGGCTTCTATAAAAAAGTGAAGGTGACAGTGACAGAATAACAGAAAAGACAGGCCTTTTGGCCTGTCTTTTGATATGTCTGCCGGGTGTATTAAAAGTGAAAATCCACATGGGAGAACATATCCCCCCGGAGATAAATGTCTGTTTTGCTCTTGGGAGCGGATGAAAGCGGAGATTTGATCAGACGGACAAAGCCGTCCGAATTATTTTTTTGTCCCGGGCGGATTTCCTGTTCCAGGGCCTGCTTTAAATTGGCAGAGGCCTTTGCCAGAGAACTGCTGCCGAAGCCGTTTAGCCGGGCGGCTTTCTTCTCAAGCCGCTCTAACTCATCCTGCTTAAAGCGTGTATCCAGGCCGCGTTCCTCGTCCTGCTTGATTTCCCCCTGCAGTATGCGCACCCGGCTTTCTAAGGAAGCGGCCAGGCTGCCCTGAGATTTGGCGCTGCCAACAGCGGAGCTGGCGGCAAAAATAGCGCGGGCTCCGGTCTCGGGCAGGACTGCCGCCTTCGGAGAGTCCTCCGGGGGATCGGAGCTTTGCGAATGGGAGCCGTCTTCGTCCGGTACGGCGGCAGATTTTCTCTGCTCCTGCTGACGACGATGCAGCTCTAGCCGGCGCTGCCGGAGCTGGTTGTTCAGATCGGTGATTTTTTGCTGGAGTTCCTTTTGTTTCTTTTCACGTTCCTCTTCATTCAGAGCTTTGTCTGCGGAAAGCTCCTTAAGGCGGCTTTTGGCTGCTGCAATTTGATTTCGTACCTCTTTGCCCTCGGAGTCTGTCCACAAATCTGTATTTTGGCGTTCTGTATCCGGGTATACTCTGGCTGTGGCGCTGATTTTCATCTGGTTCCCTCCTGTTCAAAAGATTGGATTACATCCCTGTAAATCCCTGTAAAAAATATTATGCTATATTTCGGCATTTTTTCCAAATTTATAAAGATTTTTAGGGATAAATTGTGAGATTTTTTGTAATCGTTCATCCTGCAGCTGTGCAGGCAGCAGCCGGTTTAGGAATACGGTAAAGAGTATAAGGCTTCATTGCGTGGCAGCGTTTCATGGATGGATGCCGGAAAAGGGGCTTCTCAAAAACGGTCAATGGGTATAAGATGAATGTACCAACGGGCGGGACGAGGTGACAGAATGAATGAAAAATTTTACAGGCTGCCAGAGGAAAAGCGGCAGAGAATTATCCATGCAGGCTACCGGGTATTTTCGGAGAACAGCTATAAAAAGAGTCCGATGGGAGAGATTGCGTCTGCTGCCGGAATCAGCAAATCACTGCTGTTTTACTATTTTCACAATAAAAAGGAGCTGTATCTGTTTTTATGGGACGAGGCGGCCAGGACGACGATGGAGTATATGAAGGAGAGCCATTGCTACGAGCCGGGCGATCTTTTTGAAATGCTGGAGCGGGGGATGCGGGCCAAGCTGCATATCATACGCAGGTATCCGGATATGGCATCCTTTACGGGAAATGCGAACTAAGAGCTTAAGAGGTCT
>CANDKL010000139.1 GCA_947385255.1 uncultured Roseburia sp.
TGGTAGTTGCGGCGATTGCGGTTTTGATAGCGGTATTGCTGCTTCCGGTACTGCAAATCAGCGGAACGAGCATGACGGAAACGTTACAGGACAAAGACATCGTAGTAGCCGTCAACAGCTCTAAATATAAGACCAAAGACGTCATAGCATTTTATTACAACAACAATATCCTGATAAAGCGGGTAATTGCAACCGCCGGACAGTGGGTAGACATCGACGAGGAAGGAAACGTCTACGTCGACGAGGAACTGATAGACGAACCCTATGTCAATGAAAAGGCGCTTGGCGAGTGCAACATTGATTTACCGTATCAGGTGCCCGACGGCAAATGCTTCGTAATGGGCGACCACCGGGCGACCAGCATCGACAGCCGGAACACATCGGTCGGCTGCGTAAGTAACGATATGGTAGTAGGAAGGATCTTATTCCGCGTCTGGCCCATGTCAGGCATCGGAGTGATTAAATAAAGCGATACAGTTACAAGGAGGGAGGCTGCATAATGGATTCTCCGATTTTTAAACAAATTTCAAAATTTTTGCAGGACAGAAAAAAGCATAAGCACTGGACGGTGATTTTCACCTGTATGGCCATCCTGGTATGTCTGGGGACAGTCACAGCGCTCAAGCTGATGGGGCAGGCCATGACGCGCAAGGAAAAGGTGCTCAACTGTAGTCTGGAGGTGCATCAGCACACGGAAGAATGCCAGGACGAAGCAGGCAACCTGATTTGTGGCTTGGCAGATTATGTGGTACATGTGCACAACGACGACTGCTACGATTCCGACGGCAACTTAGCCTGCACACTGCCGGAAATCTCGGCGCACGTCCATACCGACGAGTGCTACGCAGACGAAGAGGTTTTAATCTGCGGATTCGAGGAAGAGGAAGGCCATGTACATGACGAAGCCTGCTACGAGCAGCAGGTCACAGGCCTTGCGTGCACAGCACCGGAGCACCAGCACGGCACAGGCTGCTACGATGAAAATAACAATCTGATTTGCACCGCCACGGAGCATCAGCACACAGGCGAGTGCTACGACGCACAGGGCAACCTGATTTGCGGGCAGGCGGCACATACCCATATGGGCAGCTGCTACGATAAGGACAACAACCTGGTATGTACGATAGCAGAGCATCAGCACGCGGCGGAATGCCTGACGGTAGAGGACGTACTCGTTTGCGAAGAAGAGGAAGGCGCAGGCGGCCATGTTCATACCGACGAGTGCTACGAGACACAGAAGGTACTGGCATGCGGACAGCTTGAGCTGCATACCCATTCGATCGAAGGGGGATGCTTCGAGGAGGTTCCGCCGGCAGAAGAAGGCGGCGAGCCGACCTATAACCTGATTTGCACCACTCCGGTATTGGAAGAGCATGTACACAGCGAAGAAGCGGGATGCTTCGTCATTGTGGAAGCGGCTGTTGCAGATGCAGCGGAATCGGTAAACGGGACAGAGGTGGCGCAGTCTACGGAAGCAGCGGTTCCGGCTGAGGCGGTAAGTTCGACGGAAACGCCGGTGCCGACAGAAGCGGTAAATTCGACGGAAGTCATTGCAGAGAATACAACAGAGACAAAGGAAGAAACAGAGGAGTTTTTCAAGGCTTGTGAGGGCGATGGATATGTGGTAAGTGTAACATATGGGCCGGAAGCAGGAATTCCGGATGAGGCAGAGCTGGTAGCCAGCTTGATTACACCGGAAAGTGATCCGGAGCATTATGCAAAGCGAGAGGCAGAATTTCAGCAGCAGATGGAAGATGAAAGTGCGACAATGAGCGCACTGCTGAAGGTTGGTTTCTATATAGACGGAACAGAAATTGAACCGAAAGCTCCGGTAAGCGTTACAGTGCAGTTAGTAGATGAAAATGGTTTGCCAGAAGGTATGCCAATGACAGTCGTACACTTTGCAGCTGAGGGCAGTGAAGTTATTGACAGTTCTCAGGTTAAAGATGGTAAAACATCCTTTGAAATGGATAGTTTTTCGGATATTGCTGTCGGGTATAGCTTAGGGGATTTGAAAATTGATGTTGATGAAACCTGTGAGTATAAGGATGATGCGTTTGAAATTACCTTTCATGTGAAGGGCAAGGCAAAGGTACCGCCAGAAATGGCGGCATCCCTGCCGGAAGATAAAATAATTGCACTTGCCAGTGTGGAGGACAGCAATGTTTCTCAGACAGAAGGTGCGTCTAATGGTAATGATGGAGATTCTCCATTGGAGGAAGGTAGCGAATCTCAGGAAGATTTTCCGTTAGAAGAGAGCGGCGAACCTCAGAAAGATGCTTTTGAAAACACAGGGAGCAGTATAGAGGGACTGGAACTCAACGTGGAATTGCTGGGGGAAGATAGTGATGAGTATAAGGCGTATGATTCTTATATGAAAAAAGAAAGTGATGGGGATGAAGCTAGCATATCAGTAAGGGCATTAACTTACTCGTTGACTTATAGCGGAGCAGAGTTAGATACTTCGGAATGTAAGGTGACAGCAGAGATTATGCTTGTAAATGAAGAAGAGGAAAGTGACAATGCTGTGGGTTTGACGGATGCAGAGGGAGATGACAAAGAACAGAGTAAGACGCAGGTTCTTGCGATGACGATGGTAAGAGATAAAGTAAAAAAGGCAGGAAGCCTTCTTGTTGACAGTGATAAGGCTCAATCAGAAGCAGAGCCAATGGCTGTTGAAGTGAAAGGTGATTCATTAGGAGCTGCAAGATCTGAAACACCAAATCCTTCATTTATAGTACAGTATTATGCAAACATTGACAGATTTGCGAAAAGTGGAAATGGAAGTTTGGATATTATTGATACGAAGGGAAAAAAATTGCCGAAGAATGATGTGACACCTGACACTAGAAATCTTTACTTGAAGAATACAACGACATCAGGAGATGCTAATAGCCGTACTGAGGTTAAAATGGAATCAAAACTAATGGAGGTGTATTCCCATAGAAAGTATGATTATATAAAGGCACCAAGTCTTAATTACTTTAATGCATTGATTGAAAACGATGGATATGTTTTAAAAGAAATTTGGGTTTTAAAGGATAAGACCAAGGCCGATAGTACAGAGAAACAGTGGTGGGATATTTATAATTATAGTGAAAAACTGCATTTTACAAACAGATCGGAATCTGCAACGGCTAAGCCTGGGGAAAATTCTGGCTATATCTATATTGGATATGATGCAGTGATAAGGCTTGTATATGATACGACAAAGAATGAAAATTCAGAATATGATGCAGTATTTTATGACTATGATATAAGCAATGGAAAAGTAGAAGGAAATACTTTGGCAACAGGACATGCGGGTATTAATTCCGGTTTAAGAAAGAAGGCAGACGGAAAACCGGAAAATGGCCAATATGCATTTGGTAATATGGATTGGTCAGATTTTGGAACTTCAACATGGAATAATAACAATAAGAACAATCTGTTGAACAAAGCAAATGATGGTACTTATAGCGGCTGTACATTTGGTCTAGCGACAGGTGCAAGTGGTGAAAACATTACAATGGCAAGTGGAATAAACGCTCCTAAGATATTTGGAACAGATGATGTAGAGGGTAAAACAAGGTATCCAGATAGTACACTTACGTTTAGACGTAATGGCGATTCGTATACGTTGCGGATGGCAGAGGTTAGGGATAAGAAGAAGAGTAGTAAAGTGGAAAGCTTGGATAAATTTTGGTGCAGACCTAATTGGAATAATAGCCGAACGTTATGGTCAAACAATTTTTGGCCTTTGGATCAGTTGAAAGGAAAAGATCCATTAATGGGCAGCAAAGCTGGCCAATATACATTCACAGGGGCAACGTTGTCAGGAAATAAACCAACAATAAGCTCTCCCGAGACAGATGACAAAATAGATCACAATGCTTTGTTTGGAATGTACTATGAAGTGGATTTTAATTTAATTTCAGAATATACAGGCCCGTTGGAATATGTGTTTTTCGGTGATGATGATATGTGGGTGTTTTTGGATGGTCAGTTAGTATGTGATATCGGAGGTGTACATGGGTCAGTAGGCGAGTATGTTAATTTGTGGGAGTACCTTGGGACTACTGATAAAGAAGGAAATCCAGTAAAAGGAGAAGATGGGAAGGTAATGAATATTGCTGAAGGTTCTCACACATTACAGTTCTTCTATACTGAGCGTGGTTTTTCTGGCTCCACTTGTTGGATGCACTTTACATTACCATCTGTAACATCAAGATCGCCAGAAGACAATAAAAAGGATTATGGACATTTACAAGTGAGTAAAACGGTTACAGACAAAAAAACAAATTCTGACAAAGAAACAGAAGATGAGTTTGAGTTTACAATTAAACTCAGTATTCCACAAGTTGATGAGGCTGGAAATCCAGTAAAGGATGAAAATGGGAATACAGTTATGATTCCTTTGCCAGATGATTATTCATATTGGAAATATAATCCAGGAGAAACCGAACCATTTGCATATGATCTTATCATTCAAAACGGAGGGCATTTCACATTAAAGAAGGGTCAGTATATTGTTATCCGATATTTACCGCAAGGGACCCAATATACAATAGAAGAAGTAGAATATCCAGAATATGAAACGGAGGTTAATAAGCAACCTGCTCCTGACAGAAAAATAACAGGTACGATTAGCGCAGGTACAGGGGACGAGATTACAATACAGGAAGTTACTTATAACAATATCTTTTCTGCATACGAGTTGCCCGAAACCGGCGGCTCAGGTAAAACTCCATATACAATGGCAGGTGTCATAGTAATGTTCGGCGCAGGCTTTCTGTATAGAAAAAAAATCAGAGAAAGGAGGGTGTAACGTTCCTCTTGAAACTGAATGAAACAAGATGACAAATGGTGGAGAACCATAGCACAAAACAAACAAAAAATTAAAAAGGAAAAGGAGAATGAAATTATGAAAAAAATGAAGAAACTTGCAGGTGTATTCTTGGCGTTGGTAATGGTAGTTGCTATGGCCATGCCGGTATTTGCAACGAATACTGACAATGGAACTAGCATGGCTACAAAGGGTCAGATTACAATTAGTAATGCTACTGTAGGCCAGACATATGACTTATATCGTGTATTCGAGCTGGAAAGCTACAATAAGACAAATAATGTATACACTTATAAAATTGTAGATGCATGGAAGGATTTCTGCACTACCGGTGCTGGTAAAGATTATGTAGAGATTGATGCTCAGGGCTATATAACATGGACAGCAGACACGGATGCCGCAGCTGCAGAGTTTGCTAAAGCAGCTATTGCTTATGCCAAAACAAATAATTTTGAGGCAACTGCTAGCAAAACAGTAGAAGAGACAGAAGCTTTAAAAAAGGGTGACGAGACAACAATCGTTTTTGAAAATCTTGACTTGGGTTATTATTTAGTAGATTCAACAGTTGGTACGCTTTGCAACCTTGACACCACAAATAATAACATTCAGATTTCGGATAAGAACGTAAAGCCGACAACTGACAAAGAGGTTAAGGAAGATAGCACAGACGAATATGGTGACAAGAATGATGCAGAGATCGGCCAGGATGTTGAATACAAGACAACTATTACAGCTCAGAAAGGTGCAATCAATTATACCTTACATGATAAGATGACAGGTTTGGATTTTAAGCAGGTAGACAAAATTACTCTGAAAAAAGCTGGTGAAGCAACTGAAACCGATGTAGAAGATACAAATTATACAGTAAAAACAACAGGTGTTTGTGCGAAGGAATGCTCTTTTGAAGTAGAATTCAACAATGAGTTTACAGCTACATTAGGGAATGGCGATCAGATTATTGTTTACTATACTGCAACAGTCAACAAAGATGCAGTAGTTGCCGGCATAGGTAACCCAAATAAAACCAGTTTAACTTATGGCGATAATCCAGATAACCTGAATGAAACAGAGGAAGACGAAACAAAGACTTATACCTTTGAGTTTGATTTAGTAAAAACAACTGAGAGCAATGAACTTTTGACGGGTGCAACATTCCAGTTATTCACGACAGAAGACGGAACAACTCCTATTCAGTTTGTAAAAGAGAATGGAAATTATCGTAAAGCAACGGAAGCTGACAAAACTACAAGTGCAGATATTGTAGTTGAAGGCGGAAAGGTTACAATCATTGGCCTTGATGGCGGAAGCTCATATTGGTTAGAGGAAACGGTAGCTCCGGATGGATACAATAAGCTGGCAGGCCGTGTAGAAGTTAAGCTTACTGAGATGGTTATTGATGGTGAGGGCAATGCAAGCGTTAATATTGGAAGTGGCGAGAATGCAGGTGCTTCCGACGCTGAGGTTAATGGAGATACGTATGTAAGTGGCGGCGTTGAAGTTGAAAATAAGGCTGGTTCCCTCCTTCCGAGCACTGGTGGTATCGGTACAACAATCTTCTACGTAGTAGGTACAATCTTAGTTCTTGGCGCTGGTATCCTCTTAGTTACTAAGAGACGCATGAAAGCACAGTAAGACATATGATGAAATCCTGCTGAAACAGGATAGTACATGAACACTTCCGGGATGGGGATTCATCCCCACTCCCGGTTATGCCGCACAGGCTGGCACCTTCACGCGGTGTGTGGTGAGCAACGGACGAACGTCCGGCCAACGTCAGCAAGGAGAATCCTATGAGTGACAGAGATGAAGTAATACATACGGGCGAGGAGATGGCTGCAGTGGATACGTCAGAGGAACAGGCTGGCAGCGCTGCAGAGAAAGAGACAGGGAAAGAAGAAAAAAAGAGAAAAAAGAAGAAGGAAAAGAAAAAAGGGCGTATTTCATTTTCGACGATTTTATTAGTCCTGATTCTGTTGGCTGGAATCGGAGTTTTGGCGTATCCTTCGGTCAGCGACTGGTGGAATTCCATGCATGCGACACAGGCGATAGCAAGCTATGTGGGTGCGGTGGAAGGTATGACAAAGGAAGAGAAGGAAGCGATTATTGATGCTGCCAGGGAGTACAACGAAGGATTGCCGGACGGGGCAAATTTTGGATTGGATGATGAGGAATATGCCAGATATGCGAGCATTTTGGATATCACCGGAACCGGAATTATGGGCTATGTACAGATTCCGTCCATTGGAGTCAATCTTCCGGTTTACCATGGCACGGATGAATCTGTTCTGCAGATTGCAGTCGGCCACGTAGCAGGCTCTTCCTTCCCGGTAGGCGGTGAACGGACGCATGGCGTACTTTCCGGCCACAGGGGACTGCCGAGTGCGAAGCTCTTTTCCGATTTGGATAAATTAATTGAAGGTGATATTTTTACGGTTACCGTCTTAGACGAAACGCTGACTTATGAAGTGGATCAAATCCGGATTGTACTGCCGGAGGAGACGGATGAGCTGGCGATTGTACCGGAAAAGGATTACAATACATTGGTAACCTGTACGCCTTACGGCGTTAATTCACACCGGATGCTGATCCGGGGGCACAGAATTGCAACGATGGACAGCATTGCGACGCCGAATGAGGCGGTGAAGATTCCGACCTACATTGTCGTTCCGGCGGTCGGGATACCGATTTTGTTTATCGTGCTGGTGGTTATGCTGATTTATTACCGCAGGAAGGCGCCGAGGAGGTCTACGCAGGATATGCTGGAGCAGATTAAACATGATAATTCTCACAAGGATCAGAACTAAAAGGAGGAGAGGCTTATGGAAATAAAAAAATGGAGCCGGAACCGGCTCGTAAGGGCTGCGGTTTGTCCACTGCTGGTGTTTGCAATGGTTGCCGCGGCGGTTGTGGCGATGCCGGTCTTGAACGGTTCGGCGGAAGCGATTGATTTTGACAAGTCCTGTTCCCTGACGGTGAATGCGGCAGGCGGCGAGTTTGC
>CANDKL010000140.1 GCA_947385255.1 uncultured Roseburia sp.
GGCTTTTTTTATTCATGGGAAAAGAACGTTTACAATAAGATACAAATGAGGTGATGAAGATGAAAGACAGGATTGATGAAAGAAATTTCAGAGAAAAATGCGCAAGAAGTATTGTAAAGGGGTACAATGTACGGTTTGTGGAGCCGGAGGAGAAGAAGGAAGAAAAGCAGGAGCAGCAGGAGGTACAGGCGGAGCAGAAGAGCCAGGGGGTACTGGACGATGAGAGCCGTTGGGCGCACATTCCGTCGGCGGGTTATGGGAAGATGAAGGACAACGATCCGGTGACAGAGGAGCAGATACGGCAGATTCTGGGGCAGCAGAAGGAGAGCCAGTTCGATGTACTGGCCGGCTTAAACGGAGAGGCAGGGAAGGACGCTTAACGCGTCCTTCTTCTGCCTCGGAGAATTGCCGCTGCAAACAGGAAGCAACCGATACCGCTGACCGTGATTCCGGCAGCAAGCCCGGGCGTCCGGTAGCGCAGCGTGACGATATGTCTTCCCGCTGTTAAGGGCAATGCCATATACATGGTATTTGCTCTTAGCAGCGGTTTTTTGATGCCGTCTACAAGGGCCTGCCAGCCTTCGCTGTAGGGGATGGAGAGGCAGAGAATTTTATCTGTGGGGAGTCCAATTGAGCCTGTGACGGTGTTTGTGCCAAGCTGTACGGCTGTAAGCGTGTGTTCCTTTCGTGCAGCCGTCTGGGCCAGATAGGCCTTCATAGGCTGGCAGAGGATGCCAAGCTCCTCAAATCGGTAAGTACCCCTAGCGGGGAAGGTGATGGTCATACAGGAAAGGGGTACGCTGTGATAGCCCAGATTGACCAGAAACTCGTGCTGTCCGTCGTAATATTTGTGGGTTGGCGCCATATAGTGCAGTTCATTTTCGGAATATTCGGAGGAGATTTTTAAAATGAATTCATCATGCGGGGCATGCTCCGCATGCATGTCGGCGACCTTAAGCGACAGGTAGGTTTCACAGTCCTCCCTCCCGGAAAACAACAGTGTAACAGAGGCGTTGTTTTCTGTGACCTGAAAGCTCCCGTCTCTGCCCCGGGTAATGCCGTCACCGCAGATGATCGTATGAGGAACGGCCTCTGAGGTAAAGGACAGCTCCGTTTTCGGCAGCTGCGCCGCGCTCTGAGCAGGCCCGCCGTTTAGTACGACTCCCTGCAGCAAGGCCTCCTGCCGCTGTATAGGCGTAAGCGACTGATAGATACGCTCCGGGATGACCGAGTCATAGGTATAGCCCAGGGGCAGGGCATAGTTGTTTTCGAAAACATCACAGGCATTGGCCTCTCCGGCAAAAGCCGGGGATTTGGCCTCATAGCCATAGGGAATGCAATCGGGCGACTGTCCGGCAAAATACCGTACGCCTGCCGGCGCGCCTAAGAGGGTCCGGGCGTCCAGATTGCTGTATTTGAACACGCGGAGGCGGTTTAATGCCATTTCCATCAGAAAATCAGAGATATGGGGATTTTCCAGGCTCCAGTAATACTGTGTTCCATTGAGTCCTAACAATGTGGCTGAACCTGCGGCCTCGGTCTCGTTGGTTTCCAGACGGAAAAAATCACTGTCTGCCGGTACCGATTTCTGTACGGCTGCGGCAGGCGATGTCTGGACGGTGTCGAAGGCTGTGCCGGAGCGGACAAAATCAGCGGCATAATCCTGTCCCGCAGCGGAGTAAAGGGTATAGCTGTTTAAAAGAATATGAAGCAGCAGAACAGCAAGCAAAAAGACGGAGGAGGGGCGGTGTTCCCTCACAAGGGGAATCCGCCGGAGCAGTGCCGGAGGGTGTGCGTTCAGCCGGCCAAGGACGACGGCCATATCCGGCCAGACACATACGAGGATATAGGAAACCAACCCCGCGTAAAGAAAGCTCCATCGGTTGCTGACGTAGGAAAAGCCGTTTAATGCCTTGCCGAAGAAAGGGATGCAGAGCATACCCGTCAGGATTAGAAACGGAATTTTTAGATACCGGTATGCTCCACGGCGGCAAAACAGAACGATAAGGGCGATGAGGATCGGCAGCGTAAAGCACAGGCAGGTCCATTCCCCGACGCGGCAGGAGGTTAGAAAGGCTGCCAGGCAGCGCAGGTAATAGCCCGGACTGTAAAAGGGCGGACAGGCCTGCGCGGCCTTCATCCGGCTGGTGCCAAAGAACTGTGCCAGGACCGGCAGCAGGATAAGGGCCGACATACAGACGCCGGTGAGAGCACAGCCTGCAAAGCGCAGGACAGTAAGAAAAAGCTCCTTTGGCATGTGCTTGTGGGGAAGTGTAAAAAAGCGTACCGTCACGTAAAAGCAGACTGCAAATGCGAGCATATAGAAAAAGTAAAAATTGCTGACTGCAGATAAAAAGACCATTCCGATAAAAAGCGCCGGACTTTTTTTCCGAAGCATGCGTTCTGCGCCGATGAGCAGCAGCGGCAGATAGATCATAGGATTGATAAAAAACGGATGACGGACAGCGGCAAACAGCATATAGCCGCAGAACAGATAGCTGAAGGAGCCGGCGAGCGCCGCTGTGCGTCCTTTTTTCATGGTGAAGCAATATTGGCTGAAGCTGATGCCGGCGAGGTACATGCGAAGCAGAATCAGAGCGTCGTAGAGGTATTCTGTGTATTGGGAGGGTACGAGGATACTGAGCAGGCTTAAGGGATCTCCTAGTCCGTAATAATGCAGAGTGGTCAGAATATCGGAACCGTATCCGATGTGAAAGTCCCACAGAGGAATCTGCGGGCATGCGTTTTGAAACAGGCTTTTTAAAATTTCGCGTCCCCATCGGCCGATGTAGACGAGGGCGGTAAAATGCTGTTCCAATCCGTCGAGCTCCCAAATCAGGCTTTTGTGCTGTACGAGAAAGGGGAGCAGGACGAGGGCTTCCATCAGGAGAAACAGCAGCGTGTAGGTCATGTAATAGGAGTGTGTTTTGTTTTTCCGAAATGGTTTCATGGGTAGGGTCCTTTCGTTGAATTATCATTTGTTTTTCTGCTGCCGGAAGGCATAAGCCGATTATATATATTTTTTTCCAGAGCGTCAAGGGTGTGGGAACAGAGGGTGGGTTACCCGCACCTCTTTAACCGCTTTCTCCACAAAATCCACACGTAGCACACCGAGATCACAAGCTGGCTTGCCAGCATCCCCATCAGATATGCTTTAAGCCCATACCCTGGAATTCCGCAAAATACAAAAAGGATCCGCATCAGGCTTCCGGCCAGATTCAGTACAAACGGATATCCCGGCATCCCCAGCCCATGCAGAATACTCGACAAAACTGACGACAGAAATAAAAACGGGCAGATAAAGCTGAGCATACAGATAAATTTCCCCGCCAGCGCATTTCCGAACAGATAGTCCCCCACCCATTTTCCCGTTATAAGAAACCCGGCTGTACAGAGTGATCCAAACAGCAGGCATCCAAAAATCGTCTGATAAATCGTCCGGCTGATTTTTGCATGGTTCTGTTTACTTTCTGCCTCTGAAATGACAGGAAGAATCATTACCGAAACCGAATTGGTCAGCACGGTCGGAAACATAATAACAGACATGGCCATTCCGGTCAGTACGCCGTACACGCTTAAGGCATCCGACTGGGAATAGCCGAAAAGTCCGAGCCTTGATGGAATCAGAATGGATTCAAAGCTGGCAAACAGGGTTAAGGCCAGCCGGTTCATGCTTAACGGAACAGAGTAGGAAATGAGCTTTTTGCCGATTCCCCTTACCCGAAAGCCGGTTTTTGCCGTGGATTTTTCCCGGCACAAAAGCAGGGAGGTCATGCAGAAGAGAAATGCCCCGGCTTCTCCGAAGACCAGGCCCCAGACGGCGATGGAGGCGTCGATGGGCTGATTCTGCTCCAGCCGTATCCGGTAGATGAGGAATACAAAAAGCACACGGGCAAATTGTTCGATAAAAGAGGAAAAAGCAGGGATGCCTGCTTTTTTTTTGCCGTAATAATAGCCGTGTATGCAGGCGTGGACGGATGCGAACGGAATCGAGCAGGCCAGCACTTCAATGAGCGGCGCGCACCGCGGTTCTAACAGGATATTTGCGGCAATAAAGGACGAACAGCGGATCAGTACCAGCATGGCTGCAAGGGACAGCACGCCTGAAATAAGCAGGCAGGTACGTAAGAATCGTTTGGGGGCAGTCGGATCCTGATCCTGATATTCTGCAATAAATTTGGACAGCGCGGTGCTAAGGCCGGATACGGTAATGGCAAAGCAAATGGTAGAAATCGGAAAAATCAGCTGGTAAATACCAAGTCCCTCCGCACCAATTGTCCTTGACAGGAATATCCTATAGAAGAAGCCTATGATTTTGCCGAGAATACCGGCGGCCGTCAAAAGAAGTGTGCCGGAAATGACAGGGTTTTTCAGTTTGTTTTGGATATGCACAAAATCACCATGAAAATTTAGTTTATGCATTATATGAAGAATGGAGTGTAAAAATGAGTAAGATGATTTATTTGGATCATGCAGCGACGACAAAGACCTTGCCAGAGGTCGCAGAGGCGATGGAGCCCTACCAGGAGATTTATTATGGGAATCCCTCTACCATTTATGAGTTCGGGGAGAAGAGCAGAGAAGCCATTGAGCATGCGAGGAGTGTCATTGCCAGAAGCATCCATGCAAGGCCGGAGGAGGTGTTTTTTACCTCTGGAGGGACGGAATCGGATAACTGGGCGTTAAAGGAGGCGGTTCTTTTGCATGAACGGCTGCACGGCGGGAGGAAGGGGCATATTCTTACAACGCCGATTGAGCATCATGCGATTTTGAACAGCTGTAAGGAATTAGAGCAGATGGGCTGCGGGGTGTCGTATCTGAAGGTAGACGAAAGCGGCCGTGTGCTTTTAAACGAGGTAGAGGGGGCTCTTCTGGAAAATACCTGCCTGGTTTCTGTTATGTACGCCAACAACGAAATCGGGACGGTGGAGCCGATTGACGAGCTGGGACGGATGGCAAAAAAGCACAGATTGATTTTCCATACGGACGCCGTACAGGCCTATGGGCACATTCCCATTCATGTACAGCGGGAAAATATTGATATGCTGAGCGCAAGCGCCCATAAGTTCGGCGGGCCGAAGGGCGTCGGCTTTTTGTATATCCGAAACGGGATCAAGCTGCCGGCCTTTATCCATGGAGGAGGACAGGAGAGCAGCCGAAGGGCAGGGACAGAAAATGTGCCGGGCATTGTCGGCATGGGTAAGGCAGCGGAGCTTGCGCACCAGAGGATGCAGGCAGAGCGGCGCAGGATCAAATATCTGCGGGACTATCTGGCATACCGGATTCTGCAGGAAATACCGGATGTTATGATGACGGGAAACCGCAAATACCGGCTGCAAAATAACGCCAGCTTTTGCTTTAAGGGAATTACGGGGGAGGCGGCGGCCATTCTTCTGGATACGCAGGGAATCTGTGTTTCATCCGGGTCGGCCTGCTCTACGGGGAGTATAGAGGATTCTCATGTGTTAAAGGCAGTTGGGGTGAAAAGCGAATGGGCGCAGGGGGCGCTTCGGTTTACGCTGGGGGCAGAGAATACGAAGGAGGAGATGGCGTATACGGTGGAAAAGGTAAAAATGGTGGTGCAGGATATGCGGGGGAATGGCCTGGGATAGGATTTGATAAAAAAATAAGTGACGAATCCGCCGGGAATTGTTACAATAGCTTAGGAACAGCAGGCTGCTTTGGAGCAAAGAACAGGAGTAAGGATATGGCAAGAAAGAAGGTTGTGGTAGGTATGTCGGGAGGCGTGGATTCCTCCGTGGCAGCCTATTTGCTAAAAGAACAGGGATATGAGGTAATCGGGGTCACAATGCGGCTCTGGCAGGAGGATTTTCGCCCGGAGGAGACAGGAAGGGAGTGCTGCTCATTGGGCGCCGCAGAGGATGCCAGGCGGGTCTGTGACCGACTGGAGATTCCTTTTTATGTGATGAATTTCGGAGCGGATTTTAAGCGGGAGGTCGTCGACTATTTTGTGGAGGAATATATACGGGGCAGGACGCCGAATCCCTGTATTGCCTGCAACCGCTATATCAAATGGGAGTCCCTGCTGCGGCGCAGTATGGAAATCGGCGCGGATTATATTGCGACAGGCCATTATGCCGTTGTGCGTAAGAGGGAAAACGGCAGATATGCGATTGCGTTTTCGAAAACGGCGCATAAGGATCAGACCTATGCTTTATATAACCTGACGCAGGAGCAGCTTGCCCGAACGCTGATGCCGGTCGGAGAATACACAAAGGAGGAAATACGAAGGCTTGCAGGACAAATCGGCCTGCAGGTGGCGGACAAGCCGGACAGCCAGGAGATTTGCTTTATCCCGGATCACGATTACGCAGCTTTTATCGAACGGATGGCAGAGGGAAGGGCGCCGCGGGGCGGCAATTTTGTAACGGCAGACGGAACGGTGCTGGGAAGGCACGAGGGAATTACCCATTATACGATAGGGCAGCGGAAGGGATTGAAGCTCTCTGTGGGACATCCTGTATTTGTGACGGAAATCCGGCATGAGACAGACGAGGTCGTAATCGGAGAGGCAAAGGATGTATTTGCAAAGGAATTTACGGTCGGAACGGTAAATTATATGGGAGTGGCACAGATTGAGCCGGGCAGCCGCTTTCTGGCCAAAATCCGGTATGCGCACCACGGAGCAGCGGCGGCTTTGTATCCGGACGGGGAGGACAGGATACGTGTGGTATTTGACGAGCCGCAGCGCGCCGTTACGCCGGGGCAGGCAGCCGTTTTTTATGAGGATGGATGTGTGGCCCTGGGCGGAGTGATTTTGAGATAAAACGCGCCCGTCATTCCCCGGCGTCTGCTTTGGGAGTGGCGGGCGGAGGCTAAAGCCTTCTTAGAGTGGGTAAAATACAGGCTTCCTGTTTTTAAAAACCGTATAATGGGTAAAGCCGGCCGCTTTTAAAATACCGCCTAATTTTGCATAAGCATAGGCAACATGCTCCGGCTGGTGCGCATCTGCTCCGGTCGTTATCATTTCCCCTCCCAGCGCACGGGAACGCTTTATAATATCCTCGGTCGGGTTCGGGTGCGAAAGGCCGTATTTGAATCCTGCCATATTAATTTCAATCCCCTTGCCCCTGGCAATTAGCGTACGTAAAATCTCGTCTATCACATCCTTGTATTTTTGATAAGAATAATTCCGGTTTTTCGACGGGCCGTAACGTACCACATAATCAATATGTCCATAGACGTCAAAATCCTCAAAAACAGCCAGATTTTCCAAAATGGATTCAAAATATTCCAGATAAGCCGCGCTTTCCGTTTTTCCTTCGTAAAATTCCGGATAGTAGGGATCGAACCCATGCACTACATGAGAGGATGCGATCACCTGATCGAAGGGAAGGCTTTTGGTAAGCTTTTCGTACGGCTCCTTTAAATGGGGCTGTAAGCCCAGCTCCACGCCGATATGGACAAAAAGCTGCTCCCGGTATTTTTCGCGCAGAGCCAAAAGCGTGTTCCAATAGGCAGCCGGATCAAAGGAAAACGGAGTGGGTCCCGGGTAGTCCCAGTCAATGTGATCGGTAAAGCAGATGCCGTCCAGCTTTTTTTGTACGGCCGCTAAAATCATCGCTTCCGGATCGGCGGTGCTGTCCCCGGAAAAGCGGCAGTGCATATGCGTATCCCAGTACATGCGCTCTATGCCTCCTGTTCTGATGTGCCGGCAAATCTGGCGATGGCGCGTCCGACGCCGTCCTCGTTGCAGGACGAGGTAACATAGCTGCACACATCCTTTACCAGCTCCTCTGCGTTTTCCATGGCAACCGACAGTCCGGCGGCCTTTAAAATATCCA
>CANDKL010000141.1 GCA_947385255.1 uncultured Roseburia sp.
TTGAATCAAGCTGGGATGTACAAAGCGGCGCGCCGGTGAACAATTTGAACCGGCTGGCATCCCTGCTTGGAGCGGAGGAGCTGATGCTGACGCAATTCGACGGAGCGGTGACGGTAGAGGAGGATCAGACGACGGTTGCGGTAACGGAGGACTGTTATTTGTACGGAACCTATACGGACACCTCCGTGACAAATCTGACCGTTACAAACGGAAATCGGGTGCGGAAGTTTTCCAAATGCGACCATGGCTATATTCTGGATTTGGGCTGGTGCAAGGCCGGAGATACGGTGGAGATAACCAACACCTCGGACGTGAAGAATTTTGATATCCGGGTTTACCGGCTGAATCTGGAGGCGGTAGAGCAGGCGTTTGCAAAATTAAATGAGCAGGTTCTAAAGATCGAAAGGTTCTGTGATACAAGAATTGAGGGGCGTATTCAGGTGCAGACGCCGGGCAACCTGATCCTTCCCATCCCAAAGGAGGACGGGTGGAGAATATTTGTGGACGGTGAAGAGGTGGAAGGCGGGATTTTTATGGAGAGCATGATTGAGATTCCGCTGATTTCAGGAGAGCATCGGATTGAGCTGCGGTACATGACGCCGGGGCTTGCGGCCGGCGGGAGTATCAGTGCGCTGTGCCTGTTGGTGTTTTTGGGGATTTGTGGGTGGAAAAGGAAAAGACAGAAAGTTATGACAAAAATATAAACTTTATAAATACTTTCTAAAATATTAGCACTCACTATTGACGAGTGCTAATAATGGTGTTATAACAAAACCAGAACGAAGGGGACGAAAGAAATCCTCCGTTCAGGCAAAAAATTTATTTTCAGGAAAAGGAGCGATGATTTATGTTAATGCCAAGTATTTTCAGTGAGAATTTGTTTGATGACTTTTTTGGATTGGAGCGTCCCGCAGCACACTATCAGAGAATGAACGCAAGCGATATTATGAAGACGGATGTAAAGGAACTGAAGGACGGCTACGAGCTGGATATCAGCCTTCCCGGATATAAGAAAGAGGATATCCAGGCAGAGCTGAAGGACGGCTACCTTACAATCAACGCCCAGACCTCAAGGAGCAATGACGAAAAGGACAATCAAACAGGCCGGTACATCCGCAGGGAACGGTATTACGGATCCTGCAGCAGAAGCTTTTATGTAGGCGAGGATGTGAAGCAGGAGGATGTAAAGGCAAGGTTTGAGGACGGCGTATTGAAGCTTGCCGTTCCGAAAAAGGAGCCGAAGAAGCCTGAAATCGAGGACAAGAAATTCATCAGCATTGAAGGTTAAAGCCATAGAAAGCATCGGCACGCAGCATTTATCGGAGTACGATAAGGCTGCGTGCCTTTTTATTTCCTGCTATCCCATCGGAAGCGTCAGAAAATTCAGCGATCCCTTCGGATTGTCCGTCCCCTTCTCCAAAAGTGCGATTAATCCCAATATGGTCTGTTCAATTTCCTCCGGAGACGAGGGAATCAGCGTATTGTCTAATTTGACCGTAAGCACCAGCAGCACAATTTCCGCCAGCGCTTCCGGATAATCAAACGAAATTTCCCTGCTGTCTATCCCCTGGCAGATGATTTTTGCAAGCACAGGCTTTAGCTCCGAAACAATATAATTAAGGTATTTGTGGTGGAGCATGGATTTTTCCTTTACATTGGTCGTTTCGGAAACGCTCTTCTGGCGCAGAAACTCCAGGGAGGAATTCCGGCATGCCTGGAAAATCAGCGCCATGCGGGTAAACGGCGGAATGTCCGTTTTTTTGGCGAGCTGCTTGGCTGTTTCGATCGAGGAGGCGTAGCTGCGTTCCACCAAAGCCTCGATAATGGCGTCCTTGGAGGAAAAGTAATAGTAGATACTTCCCTTTGCAATTCCTGCTGTATGCGCAATGTCGCTAACGGAGATGGATTTGATATTCTTGTCCTCCAATAAAGTCATCAGCGCATCCAGAATACGGTTGTATTTGTTTTGAGCTGGCATGGGTACCGCCTTTCCGGGACGTGCACAGGCGATGGATAAATTTGGGGGCACGTCCAAACAGTTTGTGCGTGATCTGTAATAAAAATATGCAAAAAACGGCAGAAGGAATGTGCAAATGCGAATGAAATTCCTGCCATCTGGTAATGCTATTTCGTGATAATTACCATACGAGTATAGCATATGAAAAAAATCTCTTCAATATCCAAAAGAAAAAAATAATTTGGACTTGACCAATGGTCGAAATCGTGCTATTGTCATAGAAAAGAAAACATGACCATCGGTCAAATGAAAAAACAAAATGGAGGAACAGGCATGACGTTTGCAGAGTTTTTTGAGGAAGTAAAAGGGAAATTTATGGAAGCGGACACCAGCGATATTTCGGAGCATCTGGCTTATCAGTTTAATATCACAGGCGAGGGAGAGGGCATCTTTTATGTAGAGGTAAAGGATGGGAAGCTGTACGTAGAGCCGTACGAATATTACGATCGGGATGCGATGTTTATCTGTGAGGCGAAGACGCTGCGCAAAATTGCGGACGGTAAGCTGGATCCGGTGGCTGCATTTACCATTGGGAAGCTCAAGGTAGAGGGCAGCATTGACAAGGCGTTAAAGCTCAAAGGAATTGTAGACAGCAGGAAGAAAAAGAAATAATCAGAATGAGGAATGGATGATGAAGAAAAGGAATGTTGCGGCGGCACTGGGCGCCGCGGGCTTTGCGGAGTTTCTGATATCTGCTTATTTTTACCGGAGGACGATGGTCAGAAGCGAAGCAAAGGTAGAACGGACGATAAAAATGGCCGGAACCGACTGGGGACAATATGCCGGTTTTATCGGAGAGCGCAAGGAGCGTTTCCTGGCATGGCCGCATGAGGATGTCTGGATTACGTCGGAGGACGGGCTTAGGCTGCATGGGACCTTTTTTGAAAACAGGGACAATAAGCGTGTGGTGCTCTGCTTTCACGGCTATACCAGCGAGGGCATGAAGGATTACATTGCGCTGTCGGATTATTATTTGAAACGCGGGTTTGCCATGCTGTTAGTGGATTTGCGGGCGCATGGAAAAAGCGAGGGCAAATATGTCGGCTTTGGCTGCCTGGACCGTAAGGACGTGCTAAAGTGGATTGAATTTGTGCAAAAGACCTGCGGTACGGACGCAAAGCTGCTTTTGCATGGAACGAGTATGGGTGCGGCGACGGTTCTGATGGCGAGCGGGCTTTCCCTGCCGGAGCAGGTGAAGGGCATTGTGTCGGACTGCGGGTTTACATCGCCGAAGGAAGTGTTTACCCATGTGCTGCATTCCATGTACCATATGCCGGCATTCCCGACGATCTGGCTTGCGGATCGCATGAACAAAAGGCTGGCGGGCTACGGCATGGACGAATGCAACGCGGCCAGAGAGGTGGCAAAATCCGTGACGCCTACGCTGTTTATCCATGGAGATGCGGATACGTTTGTACCGTACCATATGTGCGAACGGCTTTACCGGAGCTGTACGGCGAATAAGTGGATGCTTACGGTAAAGGGAGCGGCACATGCGGAGAGCTATTATAAAGAAACCGAACAGTATGAAAAAGCGTTGGATACGCTGTTAGAGGCAGTCGGCATGTAACATGCCGGGAATTTAGAAAGGGTAGAGGTTTGATAGGATGAAAACAAGAAAGGGTTATACCGTGTATCCGTTGACTGCAGCGCAGAAATTCCATTTTTTTTATCTGGATTCCTGTGTGAACAAAGCCGTTGTGAATATCGGTACCAGTTTAACGATTGAGACAGAGCTGGATTTTGATATCCTGCGGGAGTGTATTTTGGAGGCATACAACCGGAGCGAGGCCATGCGTCTTCAGTTTGTAAAGGATAAGGACGGCGCCTGGTACCAGTATGTCATTGACAAAGCAGAGCCGGAAATTCCATTTGTGGATTTTTCGGATAAAACCATGGAGGAAGCGGAACGGACCATGCGGGAATGGACCGGCGTGCCTATGAAACGGCAGGATGCGCTGATGAGCCGCATCGTGATGATCAAGATGCCGGACGGCTTTTCGGGCGTGTATCTGCTGGCGGATCATGTCATTATGGACGCACAGTCTCTGATTTGTTTTTTGCGTGATATTATTGAAATATACAGCCATCGGGTATATGACGCTGTGCCGTATCCGAAGGAGATGGCGTCTTATATCGAGCAGCTGAAAAAGGATCTGGCTTATGAGGCCGGTTCGAAGGCAAAGGAGCGGGACGAGGCCTGGTTCCATAAGCTGATTGAAGCCTCCGAGCCGATTTATAACGGGATTGACGGTACGAAAAAGCTGGACGCGGCACGCGAAAAATCCGGGAATCCGAAGCAGCGTTCCGCCGTCAATGTATCGGACTGCGTCGATTCGGATTTGACGGTGTTCCATCTGGAAGGGGAGCCTACGGCCCGTTTGATGAATTTCTGCGAAAAGGAGCATATTTCTCTGACCTGCCTTTTGATTATGGGGCTTCGGACTTATTTTCAGAAGGAGAACGGAAATGACGATGTTTCGATTAATACGGCGATTGCAAGACGGGCGACGTTAAAGGAAAAACGCTGCGGCGGCACCCGGATCCATTCCTTCCCGTTCCGTACGGTTATTCCGGAGGATAAGACCTTCCTGGAGGGCCTGCGGGAAATCCGGGAGCTGCAGAATGAGATGTTCCGTCATGCCAATTTTGATCCGGTTTCGTACTTTGCATACCGCGGCAGGCTGTATAAAACGCAGCCAGGTCAGACATACGAGCCGATGGCCCTGACCTACCAGCCTATGACGTTAAAGGAAAAGGGTTTGGAGAAGCTGGGCGATATCCGATATAAAACAAAGTGGTATCCAAACGGAGCTACGACGCAGGCCATGTACTTAACCGTCATGCACCGTCCGGAGGACAACGGGCTGGATTTTAACTTTGAGCATCAGGTAAAGGCAGTGAGTAAGGAGCAGCTGGAATATCTGTATTATTACCTGTGTAAAATCATGTTTAAGGGAATTGAAAATCCGAATCTGCCGGTCGGCGATATTATGAAGCTGATATAGCACAAGAGAGGAGGATGCAAATGTTAGAGCAGTTAAAAGAGATTATTTTAAACTATGTGGAAATCGAGCCGGAGGCAGTAAAGCCGGAGGCGCGTTTTATGGAGGATTTGGGATTTACCTCCTTTGATTTTATGAGCATGCTCGGCGAGCTGGAGGATGCGTTTGATATTGAAATCGATCAGCAGAAGGCGGCGGATATCCGCACCGTCGGGGAAGCAGTGGATTATTTGGAGAAGCTTACGGCTTAAGGAGGAAAGGTATGGCTTGCAAAACAATTCGGGAGATACTATTACAGACAGAAGCAAAATTCGGCGATAAGGACGCGATCCGCTACAAGGTGGGAAAGGACAAAATCGAATCGAAAACCTACAGCGATCTGCGCCGGGACAGCGAGCATTTTTCCGGCGCGTTAAAGGCAATGGAAATGCAGGGGAAGCATGTGGCACTCATAGGAACGACGTCCTATGAGTGGATTGCGGCCTATCTTGGAATCGTCAACTGCAGCAGCGTGGCAGTACCTTTGGATGTGGCGCTTCCGCCGCAGGAGATTTGCGATTTAATCAACCGCGCGGACGTTTCGGTGCTGGTATACGACGAAATCCGTGCAGATGTGGCGGCAATGGCAAAGGAGGCCTGCCCCGCGCTTTCCAAAATGATTTCCATGCAGAAACCGGAGCACGGGGAGGGGATCCTTTCTATGAAACAGCTATTGGCAGAAAGCGAAAACGGCTTTGACGCCTGGGCCAATCCGGAGGAGCTCTGCACCATTATGTTTACCTCCGGTACGACCGGAAAGAGCAAGGGCGTGATGCTCTCACAGCGCAACCTGGCGGAAAACGCAACCTGCCTGGATATGAAAATTCCGTCGCGTACCGTGATTTTGTCGGTACTCCCGATTCACCATGCATACTGCTTAAGCATGGATATTTTAAAGGGCATTTCCCTTGGAAGTATCATCTGTATCAACGATTCGCCGATGCGGATGGCCAAAAATATTCATCTGTTCGGGCCGGATATGATCCTAATGGTACCGATGATGATTGAAACGTTTGCCAAAAAGCTGGAGGACGCAGCATCCCTGCCGCCGGAGCTTGTCAAAAAGCAGGTATTCGGCGACCGCCTGCACACGATCTGCAGCGGAGGCGCGTACTTGAATCCGGCCTGGATTACGCTGTTTGAAAAATACGGCATTACCATTCTGCAGGGTTACGGCATGACCGAGTGCGCGCCGGTCATCAGTACGAACCTCGACTGGAACAGAAAGCTGGGCTCGGTTGGCAGGCTGATGCCGAACTGTACCGCAAAGACCGTCGATGAGGAAATCTGGGTACAGGGCAGCAGCGTCATGCAGGGTTATTATAAAATGCCGGAGGAGACGAAGGAGACGCTGACGGAGGACGGATGGCTCCGCACCGGAGATTTGGGGTATGTGGACGAGGATCATTTTATTTTCTTAACCGGCAGGAAGAAGAATCTGATTATTACGCCGAACGGGGAAAATGTTTCTCCGGAGGAGATTGAGAACGTGTTAAGCGAGAACCGTCTGGTGCAGGAGGTGCTGGTGCGGGAAGCAGAAGGCGTTATTGAAGCAGAGATTTTCCCGGATATGGAATATGCCAAAAAAGCGGGGATTTCGGATGTAGAGGCAGGCTTAAAGGAGATTGTGGACGCTTATAATAAAGAGGCCGTGGGTTATAAGAAGGTGGTTTCCTTAAAGGTTCGTAAGGAGGAGTTTGAAAAAACGGCGGCGAGGAAGATAAAGAGATTCTAAGAGGCGCTGTATGACAGGACGCAGGTTCCGGAGGATGTGACGGAGGCTGCGCCCTTTTTCGTGTTTATTTTGGGTATGTAGATTTGTTATTCTTCTAATGCCTTCTCAATTCTTTCATTATCTTTTTCAAGATACTCAAGAGCTTTTTCAGAGTTGCCATTTTTTAATTGTTCAATTATCAGGTCATTTAAAATTTGTCTTTTCAAAGACTATCTTTATATTGCATATCTGTCGGCATATCTGTTACCATTCTTTCACCGCCTTTTTATTTTATATAACCAGTATAGCGGATTTATGAATTGGTGTAAAGCTTTTATTGAATTGCCAAGATACGCAAGTATAGCAGAGTTATTTTTCACGGGATGGGGAAATCAGACTTGATAAACATTATTACGAAATAATAGAGGGAAGGCCAGACGGCCTTCCCTTTTCTCAGGCATTTATGTAGTTAATCATCAATCGGGTGATACCTGTCAAAAAACTTATCTCCGCCGCAGGCGTGCCGTTCCTGATCGGATTCGGTTATGATGTAATCTCCTTCCCTTAAGAAGATGATGCCTCTGCGGTTCTGGATGAAGGGGCACACGACCATGCCGTCCTCCCGCGTGATTTTAATCAGCTTATCTGTACGGATCCAGCCTGTTGTTATAATGTTATTCCACGGCATAAATCCGTCCTCTAAGCCCTTTCCGGTTTTATATGCAACTGCTTCTACTTCGAATGAGTTTCTGATATATTTTTTCATATTGCCCACCGTCCTTTCTCCATATTTGTAATATACCTTATAATGGCAGAAAATACAACTGATTTTTGTAAAAGAGATAGAAAGCTGGCTGCTTTTCGTGGGGTGGGAAATGCGGATGCTTCCATTCCGCAACCGTGCAGAAGCGTCTATTTCATGACCTTTGCTGTTTTTCCAATGCCTTTTTTCCTCAAAATGGATTGATAGGAAGCCACCTTGGATGCGGGTGTTTTGATTTTTGCTTTTGCATGAATATTTCGGA
>CANDKL010000142.1 GCA_947385255.1 uncultured Roseburia sp.
AAATTCCACGCTGATCTTATATGCCGCCTGGAAAACAGACACCTATCCCGTAACCTATTTTGACGCGGACGAAAACGGGGACTATAACCAGTGGAGGACCCAGGCCAAAACCTATGGGGAGGATCTGGCGCTGGCGGAAGTAAAGCCGTCAAAAGCCGGCTATGACTTTAAGGGATGGTCAGTAAGCCCGTCTTCTTTTGCCATAACCTACAGGCCGGGCGACATTTACCAGGATAACAAAAAGCTGGAGCTGTACGCCGTCTGGGAGCTGAAAAAATATACGGTCAGCTATGATGCGAACGGCGGAGCCAATGCGCCGGCCGATCAGGTGAAAAAATACGGGGAGCCGCTCAGGCTTGCTATTTCAACGCCGAACTGCCTGGGCTATACGTTTGTGGGCTGGTCAACGCGCGCAAGCGACAAGGCGGCTGAATACACATCCGGGCAGGAGTATACAAAGGAAGCGGATTTGAAATTATACGCGGTCTGGGAGAAGGTGACCTGTACGGTCAGCTACGACGCGAACGGCGGATATTTTCTGGATGCCCCTTTGCCGCAGAAAAAGGAGTGGGGGACAGCTCTGACATTGACGGATAAGATTCCCGTAAAGCCCGGCTATGATTTTGCCGGCTGGTCGGCGAATAAGGAGGCAGTGTCAGCCGCCTATACCGCAGGGGGCAGCTTTAGCGGCAATGAGGATACGATATTGTATGCGGTCTGGAAAATCGGCGAAGCAACGATTACCTACGACGCCAACGGAGGGACAGGTGCGCCATCCCCGCAGAAAAAGGCGTATAACGAGGCGGCGAAGCTGAGCGCCTTTGCGCCGTCCCGTACCGGCTATGATTTCATCGGCTGGGGTAAAACGCCCGAAGACAGCGGCGCGGCGTATTTGCCGGAGGATTTGTACACGGACAACGCGTCGGTCGTGCTGTACGCCCTCTGGAAAATCAAAACCTATACGGTCAGCTATGATGCAAACGGCGGCCTGTTTACGGGCAGCATCCGGGATGATATCAAGGAATATGGGATTGCGTTAAAATTAACCACCCTGTCCCCGGTGAAGGACGGGTTTGACTTTATGGGCTGGTCGGAAAATAGCAGTGCAAAGACGCCCTCTTATGAGCCGGGAGGGCTGTTTACACAGAACCGCGATACCGTACTGTATGCCGTCTGGGGACATAAAACAGAAGGAGACGCAAACGGCGGCAGCAAAGGAGAGGATTCGGCAGCGGGAGGAAGCATCCGCACGGGGAAGAAGGTTTATAAGGTTGCTTACGGCGTAAAGCCGTTTTCCCTGAATGCCAAAGCAGATAATGGGGCAGCCCTGTCTTACCAGTCGGACAGCCCAAAGGTGGCAAAGGTCAGCAAAACCGGAAAGGTCACGGTAAAGGGCTGCGGCGTGGCAAAGATTACCATTACGGCAGGCGCAGGGAGCAATGCGGTCAAAAAGACCGTACAGGTGCAGGTGGCGCCGAAGAAGCAGAAGGTAAAGGCCAAATACAACAAAGGCCAGCGCAAGCTGCTGGTAGAATGGAACAAAGACGGTAAAGCGTCCGGATATATGGTGTGCATCTCAAAAAGTAAAAAATTTGCCAAAAAGGATACCCGACAATATCCCTACGGGAAATCGGTAAGCGGCAGAATTTACAGTGGGCTGAAGAAGGGGACCTATTATATCCGGGTACGGTCTTATGTAAAGGTTGGAAAGAAGAAGTACTACGGCGGGTGGAGCAGTACGAAAAAAGTAAAGATAGGATAAACAGGCAAAAGGAGGAGCAGCGCAATGAAAAGGATTCTGCAGACAGGCGTATTTTGGGTTGTGATGTTTTTTATTGTAATAGGCGGTGTAACAGGAACGGACTGCGTAAGAGCCGAGGAGAGATCGTTTCCGGAGGATTTTTTTGACGCAAACTGGTATTACTTTAAGCATCATAACGAGAATGCAGAGATTGCAGCGATGAAGGAAAATACCGAGGGATTAAAAAACCACTATTATACGAAGGGAATCACATTGGGGTACAGCCCAAGCGTCGCGTTTGATCCCAAGGAATATATTCAGCTGAATGACGATCTGGCAAAGGCATTTGGCAACTACACCGATGCGTACAATCATTTTCTTCAGCATGTATTTTCGGAAATGAAAAACACAGGCCTACATCGAATTTTTATCAGTCGGAATACTATGCGAAGGCGATGAACATGACCGAATGGACAAATTACCAGCTCTACTGGCATTTTTGCCGTTTTGGTATTTATGAAGGGCGTGCAGGCGCAAATACAAAGCAGGGACAGGCCCTGGCCTGGATGTTTAACTGGGGATCGTATTTTCAATATAATGACGATGTAAAAAAGGCGCATGAAGGCGACGAAGATAACGGCGGCAGGGCGGCGTTCGGGCATTTTTTGCTGAATGCAATTCTTGGAAACGAGGGAAGGAGAAGCGCAGATTTTTTCCAGATTTCCTATTATGCCGGGCAGATTGGAAAAAGCTATGAGGAGGCATTCTGGTATTACGTAAATACCGGATATCATGGCATCAGCGACGATACCGTACCGGGGTATTACATTACCTATCATGCCGAAGGCGCCAGCGGCGTGCCGGGCAGGCAGAGAAAGGCGGACAACATTAACATTGTCTTAAGCAGCGCAGAGCCGAGGCGGACCGGCTATACCTTCCAGGGCTGGTCCACGCATGAGAACGATTCGATCATCGAATACCGGCCCGGGCAGGAATATGCCGGGGATGCGGAGCTGCATCTGTACGCTGTCTGGAAGAAAAACACCTACACCATCCGGTACGATGTCAACGGAGGAGACAGCAGCATCCGTATACCGGATCAGGACAAAACCCATGGAGAGGATCTGAAGCTTTCCAGTGTAGAGCCGGTGCGGGTAAATTACGGCTTTGCAGGCTGGGCGACCTCAAGGGACGCGCAGACGGCTTTGTACCAGCCGGGGGCAATCTACCGGCAGAATCAGGATGCGACGCTTTATGCGGTCTGGAAAAAGGATGTCTATAAGGTGATTTACAGCGCAAATACCGACGGAGCTGACGACAGCGTAACGGGGCTGCCGGAAAGCTTTGAACGGGAAGCCGGAGAGGAAATTCAAATCAGCTCCGCCGTTCCGTCCAGGGAGGGCTATACCTTCCAGGGCTGGGGGCGGATTATGGAGGGCGGTTTTGTAAAGGAGTACAAGGCCGGGGAACGCTTTAACGAAAATTCGACTCTGATTTTATATGCCTCCTGGAAAATCAATACCTATCCGGTAACTTATTACAATGCGGATGAGAACGGAGACTACATCCCATGGCGCACACAGACCAAGACCTATGGGGAGGATTTGCAGCTGGCAGAATCCGTGCCGTTGAAAACGGGCTGTGATTTTAAGGGCTGGGCAGTATACGCTTCTTCCTCTTCTGTTAAATACCATGCGGGAGACAGCTATTCGGAGAATAAAAAACTGGATTTGTACGCGGTCTGGGAGCCAAAGAAATACACGGTCAGCTACGATGCCAACGGCGGCGCGAACGCACCGGCCAGTCAGACCAAAAAATACGGTGAGGCTCTAAAGCTTTCATCCTCCTCTCTGTACCGCCAGGGGTATACGTTTTTGGGCTGGTCTACGCGTGCCAGCGATACCGTGCCGGAATATCAGGCGGGGCAGGAGTATTCGAAGGAAGCAGATCTGAAATTATACGCCGTCTGGGAAAGGCTTACTTATACGATCCGCTATGACGCCAACGGCGGCGCCTTTTCGGATGCGCCTTTGCCGGAGGAGAAGGAATGGGGGACGGATCTGGTTTTAACAGGTAAGGTTCCCGTAAGGGACGGCTATGAGTTTCTTGGCTGGTCAGAAAGCAAAAGCGCGGCGACGGCCTCTTATCAGCCGGGCGGTGTGTTTGCAAAGGATCGCGATACCGTATTATATGCGGTTTGGAAAGAGAAGCAGGCACAGGGAAGTGATAATGGCAACGGTGGCAGCAGTAATGGCGGAAACAGCAACGGAGGAAACAGTACCGGCAGCAATCCGCAGCCAGACAGTATGGGCCAGGGAAATGAAGGAACGGATAAAACGGCTCTGTCAATTCAGACGGGAAAATCGGTGTACAAGGTTGCCTTGGGGACAAAACCGTTTTCCTTAAATGCGAAAGAAGAGCACGGCAGCGCCCTGTCCTTCCAGTCCAGTAATCCGAAGGTGGCCAAGGTTAGTAAAGACGGAAAGGTAACAATAAAAGGCTGCGGAGTGGCAACAATCACCATTACGGCAGGCACGGGAAGTCAGGCGGTAAAAAAGACCGTGCAGGTGCAGGTGACGCCGAAGAAGCAGAAAATAAAGGCCAGGTATAACAAGGGACAGCGCAAGCTGCAGGTGGAATGGAATAAGGATAGTAAGGCCTCCGGATATGTGGTGTGTATCTCAAAAAGCAAAAAAATTGCCAAAAAGGATACCAGAGAATATCCCTATGGGAAATCGGTGTGCGGACGAATTTACAGCGGATTGAAAAAGGGGACTTATTATATCCGGGTACGGTCTTATGTAAAGGTCGGGAAGAAAAAGTATTACGGTGGATGGAGCAGTGTGAAAAAAGTGAAGGTATCATAAAAATCATGAAACAGGAGAGAAAAAGGTGCAGGAGAGAGAAAATGTAAATCGCGGCATGTATGACGGCGAATATTTTGAAACGGAATCTGAGCGCGAAGCCAGAGCGCAGGCGGCGGTTAAAAGGCATTCAGAAATTGAAATACAGGCAGAATCCGAAACACGATCGGAAAACAAAGGGCATACAGAAAATAATGCACAGGCAGAATCCGAAAAGGGTGTGAAAAAAAGAAGCTTCTGCAGGGCGCAGGCAGAGGTGTTTGCAGCGTTTTTGATCTGTATGGCAGCAGCGGTTGTGGGATCAGCAGGGTATTTTAGTGCAAAACAGTCCCGGCCGGACGGGAGCGGCCAGGCAGGCGGGGAAGCCGCTGGAATTACGGCTGATGAGGAGCGGACGATGCCGGGACTGATGCATGTGGACAGAAAGGAAGCAAAGCTGCAGCTGGAGGCGCTTGGCTTTTCGGTAGAGGTGGAAAAAGAAGAGCATGAGGATATGGACGAGGGGATTGTTGTCATGCAGGAGCCGGCGGCCGGGACGCAGGTACAGGGCGGGGGAACGGTGCTCCTTACCGTAAGCAGGGGCAGTGAGCTGGCGGAGGTGCCGGAGCTTTTGAACCGGACAGGGGAAGAGGCAGAGGCTCTGCTGGCAGAGGCGCAGCTGGGCTGCAGCATGGCGGAGGAATTCAGCGATACCGTAGCAGCCGGGCTTGTCGTCAGCCAGGAAACAGGAGCAGGCGAAAAGCTGCCAAAAAATACCACGGTTTCTATCTGTATCAGCAAAGGGCCAAAGCCCGAAGAAAAGCCGACAGAAAGCCAAACGAAAACGCAGACGCCGTCTGCCCAGCCGGCAAAGCCTGCCGCTTCCTCCGCGACAAAGGAACAACCGGCGCCTGCGCAGCCGCAAACGCCGCAGGGCGGAGGAGAAGCGGCGCCGCAGCCGGACAACGGAGGCATACAGGAGGAAAATATTGCGGATGACTGGGGAGGCGGAGGCGTCGGGGAAGAGGATCTCTCCGGCGACTGGTGATAACAGAAGGGAGGAGCTATGAAGCCAGAAGCGATCATAATTATCTGTGAGATGGTTAGTATCATTGCTGTGTTACGTCTTTGTATTGTCCTGATCGGACTGAAAAAGCGTTATCGGGCGTGGAAGCAGGAACAGGATTTAATTGATATCAAAGAGACGTATGAAGCGGGCAGAAAGGAAAATAGCAGATAAGAAAGGGCTACAATTATGAAAACATACATACTTGTCGTAACAATTCACGACAAACGAAAGGAATATGTACTGCCCCAGAACCGGAATTCGGATTACGTAATTCCGTTACAGAAGAATTTTTTCCGGGCGCTTCGGCAGGATATTCTCCTGAAGCTGGAGGTATTGGACGGGAAGTGGCGTCTTGTGAAAAACGAAGGGTGCTACATGCCGGAGGAAAACGAGTACTGTCAGGAAGCAGAGGATTTTGCCGAAAGCGGGTACATTGACTTAAAAGAGCTGTCCGAACAGGCAGGGGAGGGCGAACGTTACAGTAACGGTCGCAGGACGCTGATTCTCTGTCCAAGGCTTGGGAGCAATATGATACTGGAATTTAAAAGCTATCAAAATATATTTGCCCCTTACCGGAAATACAATATCAGCGGACAGAGCGAGATCCGAATTTCATCCGAAAAACACCGCGCCGATATTTACTGGAATGCCTGGGGCGGCTGGGAGGTACGGCTGATCCGAACTCCGGACGGCTATTCCGTCATCTGTGAAAATAAGAAGGGTTTTTTCTTAAACGGTGAGAGGGTTTCGCAGCCGGACGGCATGCAGCCGCTTCGTTTCGGGGATCTGCTGGATCTGTGGGGACTTCATTTGATTTACCTGGGGGATGAAATTGCAGTAGAGCAGCCCTCGGACGACAGCTATTTTGATATCAAAGAAGGAAAAAAGCTGATTCCCATTGTCCCTATCGAAGCAACCCAGAAAGAGGAAAAGCCCGCAGAAGCCTCTAAGGGACAAAAATACCAGAGAAGCGTCCGTGAAAGGCTCGGTGTCAGCGTGCCGCCCGAGGAGCTGGAAATCGCAAAGCCAAAGGAGCGCTTGAAGGAGGAGCAAAAGCCCCTGCTTATGACAATCGGGCCGTCCTTTACGATGATGATACCGATGGCTCTGGGCTGTTTTCTGATGCTCTCTTCGTCCGGATCGGGCGGACAGACCGGACTGTTCCGTATCGTGGGGCTTTGCACCTCTGTCCTTTCCGCCGTTATCGGGATGATGTGGACGCTGTTTAACCTGCGTTATCAGAAAAATAAGCTGCAGGAAGAGCAGATGCGCTGGAATAAGATTCATGCGGATTATTTTAAAGAGCAGTACGGTTCCCTGGCAGAAAAATATAATACAACCACGGCACAGCTTCGGGATTTGTATCCGGCTGCAGATCGTTGTATTGGCATGGAGCTGCAAAAGGACGGACAGGCAGGCGTCCTGAACACAGAATACACCTGTCATCATCTGTGGGAACGCAATAAAGAGCATGCGGATTTTTTGAAGCACCGCATCGGGCTTGGGAATCTGCCGTTTCAGGTAAAGGTGCATTTTCAGAAGCTGGATAATCCGGACTATGACGAAGGGAAGCACAGCTCTACCTACGGTGATTACAAAGAAGCAGCGGAGCATCCAAAGTACCGGGATCTGGCAGATGTGCCAATCCTGCTTGATTTAAAGGAAAACCCGCTGATTGGAATTGTGGGCACGGACGGTGCAAAATCGGATGCCGTGCAGCTGGCAAAGGCCTTAAGCGCACAGATTGCTTCCTGGAACTGCTATACAGAGGTAAAGCTGGCCTATATCTACGACGAAGCCACCTCAGACGACAGCAGCGCCTGGGAGTTTGCCCGCTGGCTGCCGCACGTCTGGTCAAAGGAAAAGAACTGCCGCTACGTAGCCTCCAATAAAAAAGAGGCAAAGGATGTATTCTATGCGTTGTCTAATATTTTCCGCGACCGGATCGAAAGCGGTGCGCCGGATACCGGGAAGGGGACGGGATATTTGCCGCATTATATCGTTTTTATCTCCGATCCGTCGCTGTTGTACGGGGAAATCTTTTCCAAATATGCCTATGGGAAAGCGCGCGGCATCGGCCTGACTACGATTATACTGACAGAGGATAAAAACAG
>CANDKL010000143.1 GCA_947385255.1 uncultured Roseburia sp.
CTACACAGTAGAGAACACTCTTTCCCTACACGACGCTCTTCCGATCTAATTGACAGCCGACGGCCGATCATGTAAAATATTCCACAGTGGACGATTGTAAAGCAAAAAGATGGAGGTATGCTTGTGCCAAAAAGAGCAGATATCAACAAAGTTTTAATAATAGGATCCGGCCCGATTATCATTGGACAGGCCTGTGAATTTGATTATTCGGGTACTCAGGCCTGCAAGGCATTAAAGAAGCTGGGCTATGAAATCGTGCTGGTGAATTCCAATCCGGCGACGATTATGACCGATCCGGAAACAGCGGATGTAACCTATATTGAGCCGTTAAACGTAGAGAGGCTGGAACAGATTATTGCAAAGGAGCGCCCGGATGCGCTTCTGCCGAATCTGGGAGGGCAGTCCGGTCTGAATTTGTGCGCGGAGCTGAATCAGGCAGGCGTATTGGACAAATACGGCGTGCAGGTTATCGGTGTGCAGGTGGATGCGATTGAACGCGGAGAGGACCGGATCGAGTTCAAGAGGACAATGGATAAGCTGGGGATCGAGATGGCGCGCAGCGAGGTGGCGTATTCGGTCGGCGAAGCGCTTGCCATCGCGGACAAGCTGGGGTATCCGGTGGTACTGCGGCCGGCTTATACCATGGGCGGCGCCGGGGGCGGCCTGGTGTACAATAAGGAGGAGCTAAAGACGGTCTGCGCGAGAGGCCTTCAGGCAAGCCTCGTGGGGCAGGTTCTGGTGGAGGAATCGGTGCTCGGCTGGGAGGAGCTGGAGCTGGAGGTTGTGCGTGACGCGGACAACAATATTATTACCGTATGCTTTATCGAAAATATCGACCCGCTGGGCGTACATACCGGAGATTCCTTCTGCTCTGCTCCGATGCTGACGATCTCAAAGGAGTGCCAGAGAAAATTGCAGGAACAGGCGTATAAGATCGTAGAATCCGTACAGGTGATCGGCGGAACGAATGTGCAGTTTGCACACGATCCGGTAACGGACCGCATTATTGTAATTGAGATAAACCCGCGTACCTCACGTTCCTCCGCGCTTGCTTCGAAGGCAACGGGATTTCCGATTGCGATGGTATCGGCGATGCTTGCGGCGGGCCTGACGCTTAAGGATATTCCTTGCGGCAAGTATGGCACGCTGGACCGATATGTGCCGGACGGGGATTATGTAGTCATTAAATTTGCGCGGTGGGCTTTTGAGAAGTTTAAGGGAGTACAGGATCAGCTCGGTACGCAGATGCGCGCCGTAGGCGAGGTGATGAGCATCGGCAAGACCTATAAGGAAGCGTTTCAGAAGGCGATCCGCTCTCTGGAGACGGGGCGTTACGGACTGGGCCATGCGAAGAACTTTGATTCCCTGAGCAAAGAGGAGCTGCTCAAGCTGCTGAAAACAGCCTCCAGTGAGCGTCATTTCCAGATGTATGAAGCGCTGCGCAAAGGAGCAACCGTAGAGGAGCTGTTTGAAATTACAAAGGTAAAGACCTATTTCATTGAGCAGATGAAGGAGCTGGTCGAGGAGGAAGAGGCGCTGCTTTTGCATAAGGGCAGCCTGCCGCCGGATGAGCAGCTGATTTCGGCAAAGAAAAACGGCTTTTCCGATAAGTATTTAAGCCAGCTTCTTGCGATCCCGGAGGCGGATATCCGCAGCCGGCGCATTGCGCTCGGCGTGGAGGAGGCCTGGGAGGGCGTGCATGTCAGCGGAACAGAGGACAGCGCCTATTACTATTCCACCTATAATGCGCCGGATCAGAATCCGGTCAGCGCGGACAAGCCAAAGATTATGATTCTGGGCGGCGGCCCAAACCGGATTGGGCAGGGGATCGAGTTTGATTATTGCTGTGTCCACGCATCGGTTGCGCTCAAAAAGCTGGGCTTTGAAACCATTATTGTCAACTGCAACCCGGAAACCGTTTCGACGGATTATGACACCTCGGACAAGCTCTATTTTGAGCCGCTGACCTTAGAGGATGTGTTAAGCATTTATAAAAAAGAAAAGCCGTTGGGTGTGATCGCGCAGTTTGGCGGACAGACGCCTCTTAATCTGGCATCCGAGCTGGAACAGAACGGCGTAAGGATTCTGGGTACCTCGCCGTCTGTCATTGATTTGGCAGAGGATCGCGATTTGTTCCGCGAAATGATGGAAAAGCTGGAAATCCCCATGCCGGAGTCGGGAATGGCGACGACGGTAGAAGGCGCGGTTTCGATTGCCGGGCAGATCGGCTATCCGGTTATGGTGCGCCCGTCCTATGTGCTCGGCGGACGGGGAATGGAGGTCGTATACGATGACGAAAGCATGGTGGAATATATGAATGCTGCCGTCGGTGTGACGCCGGATCGCCCGATTTTAATTGACCGTTTCTTAAATCATGCACTGGAGTGCGAAGCAGATGCAATCAGCGACGGCACGCATGCGTTTGTGCCTGCGGTGATGGAGCATATTGAGCTGGCGGGCATTCATTCCGGCGATTCGGCCTGCATCATTCCGTCCGTCCATATTTCAGAGGAAAATGTAGCGACGATTCAGGAATATACCCGGAAGATTGCGGAGGAGATGCACGTAAAGGGCCTGATGAATATGCAGTATGCGATTGAAAACGGCAAAGTATATGTATTGGAGGCAAATCCGAGGGCTTCCCGTACCGTACCGCTGGTATCGAAGGTCTGCAACATCCGCATGGTGCCGCTGGCAACGGAAATTATTACCTCTGAGCTGACGGGCCGGCCGTCGCCGGTTCCGGCTTTAAAGGAGCAGGTGATCCCCAACTATGGCGTGAAGGAAGCGGTGTTCCCGTTTAATATGTTTCCGGAGGTAGATCCGGTTTTGGGGCCGGAGATGCGTTCGACCGGAGAGGTGCTCGGACTTTCCGTATCCTACGGGGAAGCGTTTTACAAGGCGCAGGAGGCCTGTCAGTCGAAGCTTCCGTTAGAGGGAACCGTACTGATTTCGGTCAGCGACAAGGATAAAAGCGAGGTCGAGGAGGTGGCAAGAAGCCTTCACGAGGACGGATTTCGGATTGTGGCAACCGGCGGCACCTATGATTTGATTACCAGGGCAGGCATTCCGGCCACACGTGTGAATAAGGTTTATGAAGGCCGTCCGAATATTGTAGATTTGATGACAAACGGAGATATTCAGCTGATTATCAATTCTCCTGCCGGCAAGGACGCGGCATTTGACGACAGCTATCTGCGGAAATCTGCGATTAAGAACCGGATACCGTATCTGACGACGCTTGCGGCGGCAAAGGCGACGGCGGAGGGCATTCACTATGTAAAATCGCATCCGGACAGTAAGCTGAAATCCTTACAGGAGCTGCACAGTGAAATTCACGATAAAGAATAATGCATAACAGAAATTCCCCTGCCCGCAGAGGCTGCTCTGCGTCAGGGGAATTTTTTACTGCTCCATCTGCCGTCCTAAAAATCCGGCCGCCGTAATGGCCAGCTTATGTTCGGTATCGCCCATCGGCCTTTTTTCGTTTTTGTCCGAAATGACTACGGCCCCAATGGCGTCCCCCTGGCAGATAATGGTTGCAACCGCCTGGGAGCACTGCTCTCCGGAATCGTCGAGTGTAATTTTGACAAAGGAGGCGTCGTCCTTATTTGCAACGAAATCCTCCCGGTTTTCGATGATGCCCTCCATTTGCTTACTTAACGGCTTGCCGTCAAATTCTTTTTTGCCGTTGCCCGCCACGGCGACGACATGATCGCGGTCAGTGATGCAGACCAGGTTTCCGGTGGTTTGCGAGAGGCTTTCTGCATATTGTCCGGCAAATTGGCTGAGTTCCCCGATGGGGGAGTATTTTTTTAAAATAATTTCTCCCTGCCGGTCTGTAAAAATTTCCAGCGGATCGCCTTCCCGGATCCGAAGCGTCCGACGGATTTCCTTTGGTACGACTACCCTTCCCAAATCGTCTATTCTACGTACAATTCCTGTTGCTTTCATATGAAAAATTCCTCCGTTTATGTTTTCTGATGTATGGTAGTAGTATCTGTAAGTGAAGGAATTTTATACCTTCAAATCACGGATTCTTGCAGTTGCGTTCTGCTGGTAAAACGTGTAAAATAGTCGGAGGAAATGAGAAAGGCCCGCAAAGGAGACACATGAGACAGAAAAAGAAAAAAAAGAAAAAATACCGTCTGTTCTGGATTTTTGTAAAGCTGCAGTTTGTTTTGATGCTGCTTGTGGCGGCAGGACTCGGCTACTACTATTACGGCGGCTATGCCGCGCAGGTGCAGAAAATGCAGGCCGAGGCGGTCAAATACGTCCGCGATTCGACGCCGGCGACCTTTTGTGCCGCACAGACCAGCGTAGTTTACGATAAAAACAGAAACACGATTTCTACTCTGAAGGGAGAAAAGGATGTTTATTACTTAAATTATGATCAGATTCCGCCCGATGTATGCGCGGCAATTGTCAGTATTGAGGATAAAAAATTTTACCGCCACAACGGAATCGACTATAAAGCGATTATCCGCGCAGGCTTGGCGATGCTTCAGGACGGAAAGGTCACGCAGGGCGGAAGTACGATTACGCAGCAGCTGGCGAGGAATATTTTTCTGACGCAGGAAAAAACCTGGCAGCGTAAGGTCGAGGAAATGTTTATTGCGACAGAGCTGGAAAAAAAATACTCCAAGACACAGATTCTGGAATTTTATCTGAATAATATTTATTTCGGAAACGGCTATTACGGAATTCAGGCTGCGAGCATCGGCTACTTTAATCTGGAGGCGGAGGATCTGGATTTATCCCAGATTGCATTTTTGTGTGCGATTCCCAACAATCCGACGATGTACGATCCGCTGAAAAACATGGAAGAAACGGTAGGGAGAAGGGACCGTATCCTGCGGAATATGTTTGAGGACGGACAGATTTCCGAGAGCGCCTATCTGATGGCAAAGGCGGAGGAAATCACCTTAAACCGGCCGGAGCATGAGAAGAATAACTACGTGGAAACCTATACGTATTACTGTGCAATCCGTCTTTTGATGGAGCAGGAGGGATTTCAGTTCCAGACGGAGTTTTCATCGGAGGAGGAGCGGGAGGCATACGCGGATCGCTACAATGAAATGTATGATGAATTTCAAAAAAAGCTGTACACGGCGGGTTACCGCATTTATACCTCCATCGATCTGGGCCTGCAGGAGCTGCTGCAGCAGGCAATTGACGAAAAGCTTTCTGCGTTTACAGATGTTAATGAAGAGGGGGTTTACAAGCTGCAGGGCGCCGGCGTATGCATCGACAATGAAACGGGCTATGTGCGGGCGCTTGTCGGCGGCAGAAGCCAGGATTTTGCCGGCTATACGTTAAACCGGGCGTATCAGAGCTACCGTCAGCCGGGCAGCGCCATTAAACCCCTGATTGTATACGCGCCGGCGTTAGAGCGCAGCTATACGCCGGATTCGCTGGTGCAGGATCAATATATCGAAGACGGCCCGTCCAATGCGGACGGCGTCTACAGCGGGGAAATGACACTGCGCTCCGCGCTGTCCAGGTCGAAAAATACGGTTGCCTGGCAGTTGTTCGAGGAGCTGACGCCAAGGCTGGGGCTTTCGTATTTGAAGGCTATGAATTTTTCCAGAATTTCGCGGGAGGACGAGCGGCTGACCTCATCACTGGGAGGTCTGACAAACGGCGTATCTCCAGTGGAAATGACGGCGGCCTATGCCGCGCTGGAAAACGACGGCGACTATCGGATGCCGACCTGTATTGTGCGGATTACGGATGCAGAGGATCAGGAGATTCTTTCTACCGTGCAGGAGGAGGAGAAGATTTATAAGACAACCGCGGCGCGTATGGTGACGGATATGCTGGTGACGGCAATTACCGAAGGAACCGGAGCGGGGCTTGCCGTAGAGGGCATGCCCTCGGCAGGGAAGACCGGGACGACAAATGACAATAAGGATGGCTGGTTTGCAGGTTATACGCGTTATTATACGACGGGCATATGGGTCGGGTATGATATGCCGGCAGAGCTGCCGGGCCTGTCCGGAGCTACCTATCCGGGACAGATTTGGCATGCGTTTATGCAGAGCTGCCATGAGGGGCTGACGCCGTCGGAGTTTTTGCCCTATGTGGAAATGGATCCGTATCAGAAGATTCGGCAGGACGCACTGGGGCCGGAGGGGGAAGAGGAGCAGCCCTGAAAAAGGACGGCAGGGCAGAGGTTTATTCAAACGTTGAAAAGGAGGAAAAATATGAGAATCGGTGTAGTTGGAAACGGAATGATTGTGAAGCGTTTTTTAGAGGATGCGGCAGGGATCGCACAGTCTGAGGTTGCCGCCATCTGTGTCAGAGAGCAGAGCAAAAAAAAGGGAGAGGAGCTTGCAGGGCGCTATGGAATTGCGCGGGTGGATACGGATTATGCGCAGTTTCTAAAGGATGAAAAAATGGATGCCGTATATCTGGGGCTCAGCAACCATGTTCATTATCCGTATGCCAAAGCGGCTTTGGAGGCCGGAAAGCATGTGATTTGCGAAAAGCCGTTTACGGTAGCTGCCTCTGAGGCAAAGGAGCTGGCAGGAATTGCAAAGGAGAAGGGGCTGTTTTTGTGGGAGGCGTTTAAGATTCCGTATTCTCCGGTTTTTGGCGCGGTGAAGGAGCATCTGGGCGAGGTTGGCCCGGTAAAGCTGGTGCAGTGCAATTATTCCAGAATCTCCAGCCGTTATGGGCAGTATAAAAGCGGGGAGGTTCTTCCCGCATTTGATCCAAAGACGGCAGGCGGGTGTCTGTATGACATTAACCTGTATAACCTGCATTTTGTTACGGCACTGTTCGGAAAGCCAAGAAGTGTCAATTATTTTGCAAACAAGGGGTATAACGGAGTAGATACCTCCGGGGTTGGCGTACTGGAATACGAGGGATTTCAGGCGATCTGCTGCGGGGCGAAGGATTCGGGGAGCCCTTGCGGAGCTGTGATCCAGGGGGAGGACGGGTATATCCGGATAGACGGGCCGGTCAGCTCAGCAAAGAAGGCGTGGCTTATGAAGGACGGCGAAGAAACGTGTTTGGTGGAATTTGAGGATAACGGGCAATTGACCGAGGAGCTTCTGGAGTTTGAGAGGCAGTTCGAGGAAGGAGATTTTGCGGCCTGCTATGCGATGCTGACGCATAGCCTGATGATGATGGAGGTAGTGGATTTGGCCTGTGAGAAGGCGGGGATTTTGCGCTCTTAAAGTATGCCTGAACATGTTTTTCACACCTGCGCCTTGTGTACCGCTCTGCTTCGCTGTACGGCGGCTAAGGCTTTTGGTTCAGATATGAGGGATCCGGCTCCTTGCCGAAGGCGGCCTTAAGGAGCCGGATCCCTTACACTGTACGCCGTACGGAGAAAGAATTATAAATCATTGGCGTATCCGATAAACGTCTTCACCTTTTCCACCTCATTATTTAATATCAGATCATCCTCTACCTGTAATTCTTCTAATAACCGGCAGGCCAATTCAAATTTTCCAACCCAGCCCGGATCATGCGCGTCAGAGCTTACAAGAACAGGCACCTGATACTGCCGGCAGAGCTTTATCATTTTTTTATAGTTTTCATAGCAGTTTAGCCGGTACCGTTCCTTTACAAGGGAACTGTTATTGATTTCCAAAGCTACATGATATTCTTTTGCTGCCGGAACCAGCTGTTCATAGTCTAACGGAGTATGGTCATCATCGGGATGAGAAACGAAATGTACTTTTGGATTCTTCATGCACGCAATTACATTTTCCGTATTTTTTTGTCTTCCTTCATCTT